>JAZUQM010000096.1:0-6123 GCA_045605705.1 Candidatus Scatosoma sp. | reverse complement strand
ATTGCACGTCGAAGATTGATAAAATTCTACTTATTGGAAACGGTGGACATTGTAGCGTAATTATAGATTCGCTTTACCGCCATAACCCTAACGTGAAAATCGGCCTTGTAACCCAACGCCCTGATCCTTCCCCTTTATTCGTCGGCATCGATGCCGATCTCTCCACACTACACAAAGAAGGTTGGAATATGGCGTTTGTGGCGATAGGAAGCGTGGGCGATTCTTCCGTACGTAAAACGATAGCTCGCTCTCTAGAGGACTTAGGCTTTATCTGCCCGCCGATCATCGATCCAACCGCGATTATCAGCCCCTCGGCAACCATAAACTCCGGAACTTTTGTCGGGGCAGGTGCGGTTATCAATGCCAAAGCCCAAATCGGTAAGCATGTTATAATCAACACGCGCGCCGTTATTGAACATGACTGCTTTGTGGGAGACTTTGCCCATATTTCTCCAGGTGCCGTATTGTGCGGAAATGTTCACGTGGGCAAAAGCGTTCACATAGGCGCAGCGTCTTGCATTCGCCAAGGCACAATAGTAGGCAATCGAACTTTGATAGGTATGGGAAGTACGGTCGTCAACGACCTGCCTGAAGATTGCGTTGCTTACGGTAGCCCCTGCAAAATTCAAAAATAACCTTATAAAGGACCGAATATATGAAAACGTTGATTATAGCCGAAGCTGGAGTCAATCATAACGGAAGCCTTAAAAGCGCCCTTGAAATGGTAGACGTTGCAGTTAAAATGGGCGCAGATATCATAAAATTTCAAACTTTCATTCCTGAAAAGCTGGTTACGGATACTGCTCCCATGGCAAACTACCAGCAAAAAAACGTAACAGACGGCGGCTCACAATATCAAATGTTAAAAAAGTTATCCCTTTCGTTTGACGATTTCCGCCAAATATATACACATTGCGCGGAGGTGGGGATTAAATTTATCTCCACTCCTTTTGATATAGAAAGCGCAGATTTTCTTCACTCGCTCGGCATGGATTGCTGGAAAATTCCCTCAGGGGAAATCACCAATCTCCCCTATTTGAGAAAAATTGCCTCCTTTGGCGAAAAAATAATAATGTCAACGGGTATGTGCAATATGAATGAAGTTGAAGCAGCCGTTTCTCTCGTAAAAAACAGCGCAAGTGATATTTCCTTACTGCATTGCACCACCGAATATCCCGCCCCTTTTGAAAGTGTAAACCTGCGTGCTATGAAAACTCTTGCCGATGCTTTTGGGTACCCGGTTGGATATTCCGACCATACCGCCGGTATAGAGGCAGCCGTTGCCGCAGTTGCGCTTGGGGCTACAATTATAGAAAAGCATTTTACCTTGGATAAAACACTACCGGGCCCCGACCACAAGGCAAGCCTTGAACCAAATGAGTTTGCACAAATGGTGTCGGCAATCCGCAACACCGAAAAAATGCTGGGAAGCGGGGAAAAATCCCCCAACGCTGTTGAGCTTGGAAATAGAGCTGTAGCCCGAAAAAGTATTGTCGCAGCAAAAGCAATTAAAGCCGGTGAATTTTTTTGCGAAGAAAACCTTACCGTAAAACGTCCCGGCACAGGTCTTTCCCCTATGCTTTGGGATACTCTATTAGGGAAACGGGCAATGAAAAGCTACGCAAAGGACGAGCAAATATATGAGCAAGAACTTGAACAATGATTTGAACATAGCCATATTCTCCTCCACGCGGGCCGAATATGGATTATTGGCGCCTATTGCAAAAAGATTATCCAATATTTCCAACGTCCGCGTTTATTTTACCGTTACGGGAACGCACCTACTTGACGAATACGGCATGACGGTGTCTGATATTGAGGCGGACGGCTTTGAAATTGACGCCCGTATCCCCATTCTCAAGGCAGGTTCAAATACACCCGCGGACACTAGTGTAGCAATGGCACGCGCTCTTGAAGGCTTCTCCGCATATTTTGCCTTCCACCGCCCCGATGCACTCATCGTGTTAGGGGATAGATTCGAAACGTTGGCGGTATGCATTGCTGCCTTCAACGAACGCATCCCCATCGTTCACCTTCATGGAGGCGAAAGAACGGATGGGGCTGCAGATGACGCATACAGACATTGTATCACAAAAATGAGCAGTCTGCATTTTACCGCAACGGAGGAGTATCGCCAAAGAGTGATTCAGCTGGGAGAAGTCCCCGAGACTGTTTTTTGCACGGGAGCCATAGGCGTAGAGAATATACGCGCGCTTACCTTACTTTCCAAAAATGAATTGGAAGCTTCCTTGGGTTTTTCCTTAAATACTCCTTACGTTATGACTACGTATCACCCTACCACTCTCGAGCCTGCGGGGGCACAAGCAGAAGTGGAGCAGCTGTTGAATGCCATGGACAATTTCCCAGAATTGACCTATATTGTAACGCAAGCCAATGCCGACAACGGCGGCTCTATTATTAATCAGTTCGTTCAAGAGTACGCAAGAACGCACAGTAACGTTCGATTTGTAAAAAACTTAGGGACCCTACGTTATCTTTCTGCCATGAAATACGCTTCTTTTGTCCTCGGCAATTCTTCAAGTGCAATTATCGAAGCCCCTAGCTTGCATATCCCTACCGTAAACGTCGGCAATAGACAAAAAGGAAGAACCGCTGGAGAAAGCGTCCTCCACTGTAAGGCGCAAACAGCCGATATTTGCCGTGCAATGAAAACGGCTTTAAGCGAGGATTTTCGAAAAATGGCGCTAAACGCGAAAAACCCGTATGAAAAAGAGGGAACAAGCGATAAGATTGCAAGCATCCTTATAGATTTCTTATCAAAGGAAAAACTCCGTTCCATCAAATCATTTTACGACTTAAAAACATTATAAGGAGAGAGATATGAAAGCTTTGATTGTTGGGCTTGGCTCCATGGGAAAAAGACGCGCCCGCCTTTTACGCGAGCTGAATGTCGACGTTATAGGCGTTGACAGCAACCCGCAACGTCTTCATGACGCCTCGAATATGTTATGTGCGAGCTTTGATAACCTTGATATGGCAATTCATAACGGCGCAGACGTTGCCTTCGTCTGCACCTCCCCCTTATCCCATCACGAAATTGCAAAAAAACTTCTTACAAGCGGCATACATGTATTTACCGAGCTTAATCTAGTAAATCAAGGATACGAGGAGTTGAACACGATTGCAAAGCAAAAAAAACTCATAGTATTTCCCTCATCCACTTGGCTTTATCGTAAAGAGATGCAATATATGATAAGTAAAACGTCGGGCAAACGCCAAAATTATGCCTACACCTATCATATCGGTCAATACCTTCCGGATTGGCATCCTTGGGAAAGTTATAAAAACTATTTTATCGGTGATAAGAAAACAAATGGGTGTCGCGAAATTATGGCTTTAGAGCTGCCTTGGCTATGCCACGCTTTCGGCCCTATTGCCTCTATACACTCTATTGCACGCAAGTTGACCGACCTTAATATAGACTATCCTGATACTTATATTATACAAATCGAACATGCCAACGGAAGCATCGGTTCACTTATGGTAGATATCACCTCCCCTATGCCTATCCGCGACTTAGAAATTATAGGCGAGCATTTGCATCTCTTTTGGTCGGGAAAGCCCGATACGCTTTTTGAATTTAATCCTCAAACCAAAGAGAAATCCGCTGTTTGTCTTTACGATTCAGTAACACATAAAGACGGTTACGCCTCCTTCATCATCGAAAATGCTTACGCGGATGAAATTCGAGCTTTTTTAGATCAGGTAGCAGGCCTTAAAAACTCTATCTACTCCTTGTCCGACGATGCGGAAATTCTTAAATGGATAGACAAAATTGAGGAGGCAAATATATGAGGGTTTTATTCGTAGGGCTTGGCTCTATTGGTAATAGGCATTCTAAAAATTTAAGAAATATATGTCGCAAACGAGGAATCCCTCTGCATATAACCGCTTTACGCAGTCATCTTGGTTCTCTTAAGGATTGTTCTTTCGAACAAATCGATGAAATGATAACCACGCTTGATGACAAGACGTATGACGTGGCATTTATTACCAACCCAACCACGTTACACGCAAAGACCTTTCGACAAATATGTGCTTCCGCTAAATTTTTCTTTGTAGAAAAACCCATTTTTGCAGACACACGTGAAACCCCTAATCATATAGGCATGTCAGACCAAAACACTTACGTTGCAGCGCCGATGCGATTTTGTCAAACGTATCTAAAGTTAAAGGATATATTAAAAGGGAAACGGGTCTTTTCCGCCCGCATTCTTTGTTCAAGCTACCTACCCGATTGGAGACCAAATCAAGATTATAGACAAACGTATTCCGCCAAAAAAGAGCTTGGTGGCGGCGTTTCCATCGACTTGATACATGAAATTGACTATATGATTGATTTGTTTGGATTCGCAAGACAGTATCATACACTCAACGGTCATTATAGCAATCTTGAAATTGACGTTGACGACATTAGTGTAACGATTGCAAAGTACGACGACATGCTTTGTGAGGTGCACTTAGATTATTTTGGGAGAGAATACCGAAGGACTTGCGAATGCTTTTGTAGCGACGGCACGATTATAGCAGACTTTGGCGCAGGTACCATTACGCTTACCGACGGCAGTATACTTGATTGCCGAGAAGATGTTAACACGAGATACGTTCGCGAAATGGAAGCTTTTTTAGATTTTACGCAATCCAATAAAGAAAATCTCAATCCACCTTCCCTTGCCTTCAACGTTCTAAAAATTGCTTTAGGAGAATATAACTCAAATGAATGATCAAGTTTTAATTACCGTTTGCGGGAGAGCAGGCAGCAAAGGCTTTAAGAATAAAAATCTTAAATCACTCTTAGGGATTCCTCTTATCCACTACACGTTAGCCTGCGCCAAATATTTTAAGGAAAACGTTATAAACGCAGACGTTGATATTTGCGTGAATACTGACAGTCCCGAGCTCATTTCTCTCGCTCAAAAAACAGGAACCCCTCTTCACATTATCAACCGGCCTGCCGAACTTTGCGGCGATACCGTAGGCAAGTTTGAAGTTTTTCGCCATTGCTTAAAAACCATGGAAGAACAACTACACAAAGTTTACGACTACGTTATTGACTTAGATATCACAAGTCCTTTAAGAACGCTTGACGACACACTTTTTGCTTTTGAACGTATTCGCAAAAATACTAAAGCCGAACTTGTTATAACAGGCTGCCCCTCAAGAAGAAATCCTTATTTCAATATGGTAGAGAAGAAGGGCGAGTTTGTTGAAAAGGTTATCAATATTCCCATGGAAGCGCGCCAACAGGCTCCTCGTGTATACGATATGAACGCAAGTATTTACGTTTTAAGAACGCCTTTCATGCGCGATGAACGCAAAAAAATGATACTCGAAGCGAAGAGTATCATCTATGAAATGTACGACACCGCAGTGCTTGATATTGATTCGGAAGAAGACTTTGAGTTAATGGAAGTCATTACAAAATATCTTTTCTCTAAAAATCCAAAGTTTGCCGCAATGTTTGAAACCGCAAAATGCAATTGATAAATTAAAAACGGGATTTTCTCTATGAAACTTTCAAAATTCAATTCACACGCCTTGTATATCATAAGAATTATTGCAGCACAAGCCGTTTTATTTGGACATCTTTTTACCTTTTTTAAGATTTCCCCCTTTGCTGAACAAAAATACTTCCCTCATATACAAAGCTTAGCTGTAATAGTATTCTTCCTTTTGTCTGGCTTTTTGACAGATTACTCCGCCCAAAACAAGCCGAAGGATTATTCCTTTGCAAACTATATGAAAGCTCACACTTTTCGTATATATAGTTTTTTCCTTGTCGCTTTAGCGTTTATTGCAATAATCGACGGGTGTATTATAGCTTTTGGAGAATATATTCATAATGATAGCTATAATGGTTTATCTTTTATAAGCAATTTACTAATGATCCCTCTTATTTTTCAGCCTTTTGGATCGGGTAGACCTATATGGACGTTGTTTATCGAATGGTGGCTGTACATTTCTTACGGATATTTCTTCTTTCAATGCAAAAAAGAAGACGAGAAGGGTACTTTGTACTGCATGAAAATTATCCTTGGCGTAGCCTTATTTACCATACCTTTAGGCGGCTATATGTGGCAAGGCGGTCAATGTGCTATGACT
>JAZUQM010000095.1:0-2071 GCA_045605705.1 Candidatus Scatosoma sp. | reverse complement strand
ACTTTTTTTTCATTGGCAAGATATTTCTACGCTCACGAACTTGACTTTTTTTTCGGGGTTTATTATAATAGTAATAAGGTTTTCACGAAGGAGAATGCGATGAATAAAATCGGGTTTGACAATAAGAAATATCTGTCCTTGCAATCGGAAAAAATCCAAGAACGTATCGACGCGTTCGGGGACAAGCTGTACCTCGAATTCGGCGGAAAGCTCTTCGATGATTACCACGCCTCCCGCGTGCTCCCCGGGTTTGAGCCGGACAGCAAAATCAAAATGCTGTTAAAGCTGAAATCGATTGCGGAAATTCTTGTCGTTATCAGCGCAAACGATATCGTGAAAAATAAATACCGTAGCGATCTTGGCATCACCTACGACGCGGACGTTATCCGCCTTATCGATATTTTTAAGAGCAAGGGCTTATACGTAGGCAGCGTGGTCATGACCATGTATCAGCCTCAACCCGCCGTGGACGGATTTATCAAGCGCCTGGAAAACCTCGGTATCAAGGTATATAAGCACTACGCAATCGAAGGGTATCCCTCGGACGTTTCTAAAATCGTAAGCGAGGACGGGTATGGCAGAAACGAGTACGTGCCTACCAAGCGCCGCCTTGTTATCGTTACCGCACCCGGACCCGGCAGCGGGAAAATGGCGACTTGCCTTTCTCAGCTCTATCACGAAAATTTACGTGGAGTAAAAGCGGGTTACGCAAAATTTGAAACCTTCCCCATTTGGAATATCCCCCTTTCCCACCCCGTTAACGTAGCGTACGAGGCGGCTACCGCCGATTTGAACGACGTCAATATGATAGACCACTATCATCTCGACGCCTACGGAACGCTGGCGGTCAACTACAACCGCGACGTGGAAATTTTCCCTGTTGTTTCGGCTATGCTTGAACGCATTTTGGGATATTCCCCTTATAAATCCCCCACGGATATGGGCGTAAACATGGCGGGCAATTGTATCGTAGACGACGACGTTTGTAAAACCGCCTCCAAAAACGAAATCCTGCGCCGTTACTACGCCGCTTTATGCGACGCAAAAAAAGGCAGAGTGGCAAAAGAGGTCGTGGCTAAGCTTGAACTTCTTATGAGCAAATCGGGCATCTCTCTAGAGGATAGAAAGGCCGTTGCCGCAGCCCTTGAAAAGGCGGAGCAAACGAATGCGCCCGCTGTCGCCATCGAGCTAAACGACGGACGTATCGTTACGGGCAAAACGGGTGAATTGCTCGGCGCAAGCGCCGCTTGCCTTCTCAACGCATTGAAATTACTCGGCGGGATAGACGATAGCGTTCAGCTCATCTCCCCCACCATTATCGAACCCTTGCAATACTTAAAAGTCAAGCACATGGGCGCAGTGAACCCCCGTTTACACACGGATGAAGTGCTTATGGCGCTGTCCATTTGCGCGGTCAACGACCCCAAAGCCAAAAAAGCCGTGGCACAGCTGGACAAGCTGAAAAACTGCGAAGTCCACTCCACCGTCATGCTGGCGCACGTCGACGAGCGCACCTTCAAATCCTTAGGTATGCACCTCACCTGCGAACCGCAAAGACACGTCGTTGTCAGTGAACAAGTATAAAATTATCCGCCGTGCAGGTTGCACGGCGGATTGCTTTTATAAATCCAGTTTCAAATCCCCTTCCTGTATCCAGCCTTTCTTTCTCATAAACTCGCTGATAAAGAAATTCAAGACGGCGGGCAGGACAAACATCAATAGGATAATCCCTACGTATCCCCACGCGCCCGAGGTATAGTTAAATAAATCGAATACGCCGACAAGTCCGCTCGTACCCATACCGCCGCCCGACGCTCCGCATTTGAGCTTGAAAAGGCAGGTGGATAAAGGTCCGCAAATCGCGCTCGAAATCATCATAGGCAGCATAGTAACGGGCTTTTTCATGATATTCGGGATTTGCAGCATACTCGTGCCGATCCCTTGCGCAATCAAGCCCCCGACCTTATTTTCACGGTAGCTCGCCACGGCAAAGCCTACCATATGGCACGCGCACCCAACCGTCGCAGCTCCCCCTGCAAGCAGCATTGAAGTCGGTGGCCAAGCGGTCTTA
>JAZUQM010000094.1:0-4320 GCA_045605705.1 Candidatus Scatosoma sp. | reverse complement strand
TAGAACCGTCGCCATTGTCGATAAACGCCAACCAAATGAGGGAATTTTTAATGGAATCCATACAAGAAACGCTCGCGCTCGCCTGTTCGTTCGAAAGCTTGAACTTTTTCTTCATTTTCTTATCCACGAAGAGGTATGCCACGCCGTTTTCGGTAATCTTCATCTTCTTATGCACGTGCGCCTCGAATTTGAGCTCGTCAAACTTCTTCAAATACAAGTGTGCATACAATGTATCGGTATCGACGCCCTGTTCCAAGATAAGCCCCGCAAGGCGCATGGTTTCCCCTGAAACTTCGCGAAAACGGAATCTGCCCG
Source organism: Candidatus Scatosoma sp. (assembly GCA_045605705.1). Taxonomy (GTDB): domain Bacteria; phylum Bacillota; class Clostridia; order Christensenellales; family Borkfalkiaceae; genus Scatosoma. Next base: position 4,005 of record JAZUQM010000094.1, on the reverse strand, counting down.
AATCCGTTACCATGCCCGTATAAATATACGTTGCCGCCGTTTTATCCATTTTGAGTTCGTCCTTGAACGCGTCGTAAAACGCCGCTATCATTTCACAGGTAGACGAGCGGTGTTCCTCGACCCATTGACAAGTGCCATAGTCCTCTACGGGGATATGGTGGTCGATTTTCACGATTTCTTTGCAAAGCGCGTATTTTTGATTGGAAATACGCTCCGTCGTTGCGGTATCTAAAACAATGCCAAGCGCGTCGGCGTATTCTTCGTCGGGTAAAAGCTCGTCCTCTGTGCCTAAAAAGGCAAGATAATTAGAAAAATCCGCGTTTTGCAAGCAAATTTTCTTTTCGGGATAGGTGAGCTTCAAAATTTCCGCAAGACCTTTCGTTGATCCCACTGCATCGCCGTCGGGACGGAAGTGGCGGAAAATGAAAATCTTATCATATGCCTTGATTTTCTCTAAAATTTTTGTCATGTTCTCGTTCATAATAATTGATTCAAATCCTCCAAAAGGGACATTGCCGTTTCTCTATCCTTAACGGTTGCGCCGCATGCCTTTGCGTGTCCGCCGCCGCCGTATTTCACCGCAATCGGCTGGACGGTATATTTGCTGGAACGAATTTCCACCAACACGCCTTGCTCCGTTTCCGTGAAGTTGACCCAAATATCTACCCCACGTAAGTCGGACATGGTGCTGACCATACCGCGGGAAATGGTAAAGGTGTCCGCGTTATACGTCGCAAGTTCTTCTTTTGTCGTATAGATATACGCGACGTTTTTATCCGTGAATTGGATTTTGAGGATAAACTGCGCACGAAGACGCACGTTTTCAAAGTCATCCGCATACAGCTTGGAATAGATATCACCCGTATCCACCTTTTGTTCCATAAGTTTGGAGGCAAGGCGGAAGGTGTTGGCGTTGGTAGAATCGTATCTAAACCGACCCGAATCCGTTACCATACCCGTATACAGCGCCGTTGCCGACGCGGAAGAAAGGCGCAATCCGTTTTGCACTGCAAATTCCGTTACCTGACCGCAACAGCTTTCGTATGAGGTATCCACCCACTCGATATCCGCGATTTTTTCGCCGTAGATATGGTGGTCCATGCGTATCGTTCTTTCCGCGAGCTTATATCTATCGTCGCTAATGAGCGAGCTTGCCCCGCAGTCTAAAATAATCGCTAACGCGCCCTTGTATGCCTCGTCGGGGATTTCGTCCATAACAGAGCCGTCCATGAACGCATAACGTTTTGCACCGTCGCCTACGGTATACACCTGCTTTTCGGGAAAATTATCCTTAATGATATATTTCAGCCCGATTTGACTGCCCAAAGCGTCGCCGTCAGGGTTTGTATGCCTATGGATAATAACGGTGTCGTATTTCTTAATTTCTTCTAAAATGTTCGTCCACATGAAAAAACCTGTCCCTTAATAGAAGGTAGCGAGCTGTTCTTCGGGAGCGTCGCAAACAATTACCTTTTCCGCCACCAAAACAGGACCTTTACCCTTGTAAATCCTGTGCTTTTGGAACGCAATTTTTGCCGTGATACTAATCCAGTCCCGCGTGTTCAGCTCCATTTCGTAAGGTAACACGCATGCAAGACCGCAGTACTGTATATCGTCCGCGCAACAAGTCATGACGTGCCTGCCCACCACGATATCCGTGGGCTGTAACCGTTTGTCCGTAGCAACTAAACCCTTAAATTTCACCGTTTTGCCGATATACGTTTCTAAATTCTCCGTTAAATCACGATAGAAAAAGGCATAATCCTTGTCCTCAATCACGATAACGGGCGCGTTGATATCAAAAGGTAACGGGTCTTCGATATCGTCAAAATCCGCTCTGCCGTCCTCGCGCTCGTATACAATATCGCATCTTCTCGTGATACCGCGCACGACTTTATGCAAGCTCATCTTGTCCATGGTATCGTCGTAGCGATTAAATACGACAAGCTGGGCGTTTTCGATTTTATCGAATACGAGCTGGCGCATATTCGCATTATAGTTCAAAAAGCTCCTTGCGTCGAAGAAGGTCATGACTTGATTGATAAGCCAACCCTCGGGCATGGCATTAAAGAAGTCCTCTAATGCCCACATACCGTTGTATTCGACTACCACGCGTTCCGCACCGTGCTCTAACTGCAATTTGGAAAGGTGTTCCTCCGTCAAATCCGCTTTATCGTCCAAGACAACAAGCTCTACGTTTTCCGCGCCCGCAAAGCGTATGGTTTCGTATTCCTCTTCCCCCTCTTCGCAAACGAGCAGCAAGGTCTTTTCCCCCGAAGAAAAACGGGGGTCTTCAAAGGTTTCCTGAATGAATTTGGTTTTGCCCGATTCCAAAAATCCCAAAAATAAATATACGGGAGTTTCTACGGGAAGTTTTTGCGTCATAATTTTATCCTCAAAGTTTGAATAACCCTTTTAATGCGTCTTCGTTTAAGTTACAGCCGATTACGCAAAGTCTGCCCGTTACCCCCGCGGCGCCCTCGCGCACGTCGGGTTCTTCGGGAACGTAATCAAAATGCAGCCATGCGCCCTCGCCTGCGAGAATCCCTTTCGCGCGAAGTACCGTGCCGTATTTTTCTGCGTTTTGCAATTCTGCCAAAGCAAAAGCAAGCTCGTCCTTCGTGTATACTCTCGCTGTTTCCGCGCCAAAACTCGTAAACACCTCGTCCGCATGGTGGTGATGGTGATGACCGTGGTGTTCATGACAGTCGCAGTTGGGGTCATGACATTCGTGTTCGTGCCCACCATGTCCGTGTTCATGGCTATGGCAGTCGCAATTCGGGTCGTGGCATTCGTGCCCGTGGCGGTGCTCGTGTTCTACCTGTTTGGAAAGTCTTGCAAGTTCTTCCTTAAGGCTGTCCTTTTGCTCCATTGCCAAGAGAATGGCTTTGCCTGTCAGCTCTTCCCAAGGCGCGGTAACAATCGTTGCCTTGCCGTTCTTTTCTTTGAGAAGAGAAACTGCCGTTTGCAATTTTTCAGGCGAGCACTTGCCCGTATGCGAAAGAATGATACAGCTTGCGTGCTCGACTTGGTCATTGAAAAATTCACCGAAATTCTTCATATACATCTTACACTTGGACGCGTCCACTACCGTACAAAACGCGTTCAAAACCCCGTCGCTAAGCCCTGCGTTTGCCACCGCTTTGATGACGTCGCTAAGCTTGCCAACCCCCGAGGGCTCGATAATGATTCTATCGGGCGCGTATCTCGCCGCGACCTGCTTGAGGGCTTTTGCAAAATCCCCCACGAGCGAGCAGCAAATACAACCCGAGTTCATTTCGGTAATGTTAACGCCTGCGTCCTGCAAAAATCCGCCGTCTATTCCGATTTCGCCAAATTCGTTTTCGATTAAAACGACCTTTTCGCCAGCATATGCTTCTTGAATTAATTTCTTGATAAGGGTGGTCTTTCCTGCCCCTAAAAACCCTGAAAATATATCAATTTTTGTCATGATAGTGCCTCTATTGTTTTATACGTTGCTGTAAAGTAGGTAGATGCAAGCCGTTCAAGGAAGGCGCGGATTTGCCGACGGGAGTTTACTAATGCGTAAACGAGCAAGGCAAAACGCAAGCCTGACACCGAAATGCGACGCATATACATGCTTTACTTAGAATGCCCAGTTACCGTCTTTGAAGATTTGCACTCTCTCGCCCGTCTTGGTGATACCGACGATGGACATATCGCGAGAACCGATCATGAAGTCTACGTGAATCATGCTCTCGTTAATCCCGCGCGCTTTGCATTCCTCGTTGGTAAGCTTTTCAAAGCCTTTCAAGCATTCGTTAAAGCCCTGCCCTACCGCTAAGTGGCAGCTTGCGTTTTCATCAAAAAGGGTATTATAGAACAAAACGCCCGATTCGTTGATGGGGGAATCGTAAGGGATAAGCGCACATTCGCCAAGCTTTGCCGCCCCCTCGTCCATGGATACCATGTGTTTTAAGAGTTCTTCGCCCTTTTCCGCTTTCACTTCTACGACTTTACCGCCTTCAAAGCGCATGGAGAAGT
>JAZUQM010000093.1:0-6060 GCA_045605705.1 Candidatus Scatosoma sp. | reverse complement strand
ATACCTCGCGCACCAAATCTAACCCGTAATGCATAGGTTCGACGAAAAGCACGAGTATTCTTTTTTTATCTTGCATGCTTTTTATATATCCTTTTCAAAAGCTTATTTCCATACACAATTTTCTTAAGACGGGGACGCCATTTTAACGCTACTTTTTTCTTAAAACGGGCAAACCTACTGCGGTAAACGCAAACGGTATAATTTGAATCCAAAGCGCACTCCCACCGCGCCTTAAAATCGTAATCGCCGCGCATAAAGTCCACTTTGACCTTCCCCTCTGCAAATCCGTCCTTGATTACCTCGTAAAAGAGGAGCTGCCCGGGGAAACAATCCCTGTATTTCCCTTTGAAGGCGACAAGCCAAATATAGACGGATTTTTGATACTTCATAGCCACCAAAAAGCCGATTGCCTCACCACTCAGTCTTGCCACGTACACATCTAATAACCCTTCCTCGTGCATTTGGCGTATTACGCAAATTGCCCAGCCAATATCACGGCTTCCCCCGCGTACCTCCTGCCTGTCGGCAAAAATTTCTTGGATTTCCTCGCAAAGCGTATCCGTAATCTCTTCCCGCGCAAGGCTAACCCCTTTTTTTAACCCCGCTTTAATCGTCTTATTTCTCATGCTTTGGCTAACGAGAGAAAAGTATTCTTCAAAGGAAGCATATTTTTCCGTTTGCACCCACATAGTACGCGTAGTTGAATAACAAAGATATCCCCGCTTTTGATTCAGTGCCTTTTGAACGACGTGCAGCTGTGTATCCCCCGCCGCCATTTCTTGCAAACGAAGAGAATACTTTTTTTCTAACAACAGCTCTAAAAAACCCTCGATAACAGGTATGGCTTTATGATATACGACGAAACGGCCGTAATCCATATCCCGTCCGCCGATAAACTCTACCCAGCCGTTTTTCAAGAGAAGCGGCGCGTACCCAAACACTTTTTTCCCCTCGAACGCCTTTATAATATACAAGCTATCCTCAGGCTCGTTATTCTTCCACCAAATATAATTCCATTCAAAGGTTTGAAAGGGGGTAGGATTGGTCATTTGCGCGCAAATCCCCGTCCAAGCCTCTCTTTCCGCCAAGAATTCGTCTTTTGTTGTAATTATCTTATAATCCATACGATTTCACCGCGCAAATTTGTCCGTAAATATTCTGTAATTGAATCGCCGAATGCTTCCATTGACAAGAGGAAACCGCCTTTTCGCGCGCTGCCTTGCCTACTTTTTCCCGCGTAGCATTATCCATGAGCGCAGCCAAACATTCCGTAAGCCCCTCGACGTCGTGATTTTTTACAAGATATCCGTCCTCGCCGTTCGTGATGATTTCGTCAATCCCGTTTTCATAGCATCCGATTGCGGGAAGCCCGCACGCCATCGCCTCCAAATACACGCACCCAAGCGCCTCATAATACGAAGGCAAGGCAAAAATATCCGCATTTTGAAGTAAAGACGCTACCTCTTCATACGGTACGTAGCCCTTAAACTCTACCTGCTGTGTAAGCCCAAGCTCGCACGTTTGCGCTTTGAGCTCTTCTTCCAAATACCCGCGCCCAACAATTTGGCACTTGATATTCTCCACCCCTTTATCTTTTAAGGCTTTTATTGCCTGCAAGACGTATCTATGCCCTTTGAGGGGAATCAAATTGCCAATAGAAACGACCGTTACGGTATCCGTATCCCGCTTTTGAATCGGCTGAAAGCTGTCCGTATCCACACCGTTGTACGCTACAAACGCTTTCCCCGTCAAATCCACCCTCTCTTGCACTTTATCCAGCACCTTTTGGCTTACGCCGACGACGGCGTTTGCTTTTGCGTAAACACGTTCGCAAACACTTGCGATTTTAGCGCAATTTTTTGCCCCCGCATAGCTCCCGTCAAAGAATACGTCCAATCCATGCCCATGCACGATAAAGGGTATGCCGTACTTTTTAGACGCCAACATCACCGCCGCCCCCGTGGGCAAAGGCGAATCGGCATGATAAATATCAAACGATTTCAAATCCAACGCTTTATCCAAACGCTTGAATAAGGACTTGCCCGTCTTATGGAAATCGAGCGCCCTAGGGAGCTTGAAAAAGCGCACGTAACGAACGGTTACCCCCTCGTACTCCCATTCTTTTACTTTGACTTCTCTATCGTAAAAGACAACGGGAACGACAACGGTAACCTCTATCCCTAAATTTTTAAGCGCTTTGACCTGCTCGTGGCAAAAAATCCCTTTTTGCGGATAAGCGGGCGTGGGATACATCCCCGTTACATACAATACTTTCATATCAATACTCGTATTCCCTTATTTTGTCGCCTTTGAGGTTGCGTAAAAGCAATCTCGCTCTTTGCAAAGGGCCTTTCCAGCTCAGTCTTCCTTTCAGCTTTTTTTCAAACGTCTGTATATCGTCCGTATTTGAAATCCCGATTCTAGGCAACAACCCGCCCTTTTTGAGTTGTCTTTTTCCCGCTCTCCCATAAAAAGAGGCGAGAATATATGGATATTTCCCTGCCTTTTTCAGCAGCTTTACCGAACGACGGTCATACGCACCAAAGGGCAAGCAAATCGCGCAAGGCACTTTCCCTAACTCACGGGAAAAATACTCGCTTGAAGTTTCCACTTCTCTTTGCATGTCCTCAGCCGAAAGGGTACGGATATCTACGTGATTGTGCGTATGTGCTTGCATTTCAAAGCCTTTATCTTGCAAATCGCGTATCATATCCCAGTCCATAAATTTCCCGTCTTGACCGATATACGCCGTGGGGAGATAGATATTCCCCTTTATGCCGTACTTTTGCATAATGGGCGCGGCGTTTTCGTAAACCGAACGGAACCCGTCGTCAAAGGATACGATAACGCTCTTTTGAGGAAGAGGTTTATTAAGTTCCGAGAAAAATAGGCTTGTATATCCGTTATCACGCAAATACTTCATTTGCGCCTCAAACTTTTCCTCTTCGATTTTTTGATAGGTAGCGCCTTCGCCCCTCTTTACTACCTCGTGGTAGTAGATAATCAACAGTTTTTTCATTTCAAAATACAGTCCGTAATCGTCTTTTCATCTTTCGCCGTTTGCATGGGCGCGGGGACGTAGTAGGGAAGTTTGCGGGTAATGACTTTTTTCATTAGCTCCGCCAACTTCTCCGCGTCGTGAATGCCGTAGAAGTATGCGTTTTCATAGTCTTGCAACGCCTCATGGCAAAAAGGCATATCCGAAGCAAGCACGATTCCTTTCATTAGGCGGCTTTCCAAAAGGGGCAAGCCAAACGTTTCCAAATAGGAGGGGAAAAGCAATACTGCCTTTTGATAATACCCAAATACCTCTTCCTTAGGAATAATCCCCGTAAAGCGGATGGGTAAGCCCTTTGCAAGCGTTTCCATGCGCCTAGAATACTCCGCGCCGTTAGGGTCAAGGGTAAATACCACTTCGTAGTCCTCTATCCCCTGTTCTTTTAGAAGCGCACACGCCTTTATAATAAGCTCGTGATTTTTATGCATGCCGTCCCCCGCAGGATAGAAAAATAAGGGATACTCTAGACAATACTCTTTGCCTAGAAAGCGTTCCTCTATCCCTACCTTGGGGTTGACCACCGTGATTTTATTCTCATCAAAGGGAATCCATTTCGCCGCCGCCCTTTTGAACCATTCCGTTTGTACGATAATTTCATCTGCATGCTTTAAGTGGCGTTTATAAATATTACAAATAAATTTTTGGCGAATAGCGTACACCCTTTGCTCTTTATCAAACAAAGAAAATCGAACGGGCGAAAACTGCAAGGATTGATGCAAGTATACCACCTGCCTTGCCTTCGTTCTTCTAACGGGCGCGTTTTGCATGGAATACACCAAATCAATCCCCAGCTCTTTTACCACCTTTTGCACGCGGAAGGTATCGAAAAACCATCTGTGCAACCAAGATTTTTTCACCCAAGGCTTGGATATCACTGTAATATTTCCCTTGCTTTCAAGCTTGTCCGTAGACACGAGAAAATACCACTCGATACTTTTATCGGGATATGCCAAAGCTTCCTTGTAAAAGTTCTCTAAAATGGTCATAGCCCCGGCATATTCCGCCGCCAAGTTGTAGACTAAAATTCTCATTTTTCTTCCGCACTCTTTAATTCTTTCTTCTTCTCGTAAATTTTAGCGTCCACCAAAAATCTATACCAGTACGCCTGCAAAAAGGCGAAAATCTTACCCTCCTTGCCGTCTAAAAAGCCCAACTTCAAATAATAGCGATACCAGTAATACAGCTTTGCCCGAAATCCCATGGGCAGTTTATAGTATATCTTAAATTTTACGAACCGCTTGAATTTAGCGCTCTTATTAAGCGTAGCGCCTTTCCCGGTTTCAGCGCTTGCCAAGTAGTCCATAACTTCTCGGCTGGAATATTTATTGTGCTTGTCTATCCACACAGTTAAGCTCTTGAAATCCTGATGCAGGCAATCGTTTTTCATCTCCACCGAACGCCCTGCATCCAAGACGATATGCTCGTCCATGTTACGCGCTTCCATATGCGCGTACTCTTTCTTGAAAATACGAAGCACCTTAATAGGATAAATCCCGCCGTGGCGCAAGGCTTTGCCCATAAAGCTCACCTCAAAGCGCACCACGATACCGTTGACGTCGTCCTCGGCATGCTCGCTTGTGAGGCGTTCAAGCTCTTCTCTCGACTTTTCGGTAAATCGCTCGTCCGCGTCAATGCGCAAAATCCACTTCGTTTGAATATTTGCATGAGTAAGCCCATATATGAATTGTTGCGAATAATTTACCCACTCGTGTTGTAACACCTCTGCGCCCAGCTCTTTGGCGATTTCCACCGTATTGTCCGTGCTAAAACTGTCCACAACCACAATACGCTTGGCAAGCCCTTGTATAGAGCCGATACACTCGCGAATATTCTTTTCTTCGTTAAACGTCAATATAATCGCCGTCAAATCCGCCATTTAAGTACCCGTCCATTTCGTCCATTAAAAGTTTTTTGTTAAAGTATTTGTCGCTGTATGCCTTTGCGTTTTTGCCAAGCTCGTCTAAATCCGTCCGCGCCATGAGCGCACCAACCGCGTCCGCGAGCGCCTCCGCGTTACCGATTTCACAGCAAAGTCCGCAGTTCGCTTCGCGTATAATCCGTTCCGTTTCCCCCGACGCCGACGCCAAAATCGGCATTCCGCAAGCCATGTAGGACTGCATCTTTGCAGGAATGGTCTTTGCCCAAAGGGGGTCGTCCATATAGGACACGAACGCCGCGTCGCAAGCGCATAAATACGCAGGCATCTCCTCGGCGGGGCGGCGGGGTATTAAAGTAAAATACTCCTTTGCGCCGCTTTCTTCGATTTGCGTTAAAAGCTGCTCTTTATCTCTGCCGTCGCCGACGATTATAAACTGTACTTTCGTCCCTTTTGCTTTTAGGATAGCCGCCGTTTTAGGCAAAACCTCCAAGCCCTGCGCTTTGCCGATATTACCCGTGAAAATGATTTTGAATACGTCCTTGGGCAGCTCGTCCGTTTTGGTTTCGGCTGTGGGGACGTAAAACTCCTCAGCGTACTGATGCCAAAGCTTGACTTTGTCCTTATCCGCTACCCGTTTTTGAATTTCCTCGACAAAGCTTTGCGAAGTCCCGAAAAGCAAATTACTGCCGCGGTAAATTTTATCCACCATTTTCTCAATGCGCTTGAGAATGAATTTGTTGTTCAAGCCCGTAACCGTCTGCACGTTTTCCGGCCACAAGTCCTGCACGTAAAGATAATGCGGTACTTTTTTACGCTTTGCGTACCATACGCCGATGAGCGCTTGGGTCATAGGCGAAACCTCGAAGGTGAACACCGCATCCGCTTTGACCTTGGTAAACAGTTTCCAAAACCAACCCGAAAACACAAACGAGAAATAATTGAGCACTAAACGCAGTTTTCCCTTGCCCCGCGAAAAGATAGGCAAACGGATAATTTCCACGCCGTTCCAAACTTCCTTGCGCCGTTTGCACCAGCCAAACCCCTTATAAAACTTCCCCTCGGGGTAGTTGGGAATCCCCGTAACGACGGTTACCTTATACCCTCGCTTGACCCACAAGTCGGA
>JAZUQM010000092.1:0-7378 GCA_045605705.1 Candidatus Scatosoma sp. | reverse complement strand
ACCGCTTGGCCTCCGACTTCCTCGCTTGACCCACTCCTGACACATATCGTTGATACGGAAGGGCTCGGGGTAAAAATATTGACTTACCACCAACAGGTGTTTTTGCTTCGTCATTTCTCCGTTTCCTCAATCGTTTGCGCTAGCGTCTTAAAGCGGTATTCTTGGCGGTATACACTCATTTCTTTGTCATAGGTAAAATTCCCGAACGCCTTATTCACAAGCCCCGTAAACAAGCCCGCAAACTTAACCGCCCAACCAAAGCCCTTTACAAGGCGCACCTTTCTTCCATGCGCGCGCCCAATTTCCTGCACGATCTCCGAGGTGTTCCCCCACTCCGCGTTTTGCGGAAAGAATACCCCGCTTTCCTCGTTCTCAATCATGAGCCGTACAAACTCGACCAAATGCCTGATATAAAGCATAGAACGCTCGTTTTGAATATACGGGAAGAAGGGCAGTTTTTTTCCAAACTTGGAAAGGGTGGGATAATTCCCCTTGCTCCCCTTGCCGTAAATCATGGGCGGGCGCAAAATCACAAGCTTAAAGTTTTCGTCCGCCAAGGGCTGTAATCCCTTTTCCGCCTGCACCTTGCTGTCCGAATAGGCGTTTTCAGGATTCACAGGAGTATCTTTCGTAATCAGCTTTGCTTTGCCGATAGGCGCAGACTTGCCGTACACGATAGCACTGCTCATAAAAATAAACTGCTTTACGCCGTCCGCTTTGGCTTTCTTTGCCGTTTCCACCGCCAAGTCGCAATTTACGGCATAGTAAAGCTTTTTCTTCTCTTCGCTGATTTTCCCGTTATCCGAATGAGCAATCCCCGCAACGTGATAAACGGTATCGTAGCCTTGAAAGCTCTTTTCCCGCCAAGTCCCGTCCAGCATATCCACGGTATCTACTTCGTACTCCGCAGAAAAGCTTTTCATGTAATTTTCAAACGCCGTGCCAATATAGCTGTTTGCGCCTGTAATGAGTATCCTTTTCATATCAGTCCTCTCCCGCGTCTGTTATTGCCGCCTCTTGTTCCAGCTCTTCCTGCTCGCGCTTGTGGATTTCCCCCGTACCGCCCTCTACGACGCCGTCGCTTTTGAGTACGGAGAACACCGTACCGAAAAAGCATTTACAATCGAAGAAAAAGCTCATTTTCTCTACGTACTCTCCGTCGAGCTTGGCTTTGATGGGAATTTCCAGCTCGTCCCTGCCGTTGATTTGCGCCCAGCCCGTAAGCCCGGGCTTCACATCGTTTGCGCCGTATTTATCCCGCTCGGCAATCAAGTCGTCCTGATTCCAAAGGGCGGGACGAGGTCCTATCACGGACATATGCCCCACGAAAATATTGAAAATCTGCGGGAGCTCGTCCAAAGAAGTCTTTCTCAAAAATCCGCCTACCTTGGTAATCCACTTTTTAGGATCGGAAAGCTCGTGCGTGGGCGCGTCGCGAGGAGTGTCTATGCGCATAGTGCGAAATTTCAAAATGGTAAAATTCTTCTTGTGCAAGCCCACCCGCTTTTGCTTAAAAAAAACAGGCCCCTTGCTGTCGCACTTGATCGCTATCGCCACAATTAGCATAGGAATCGCTAACAACACAATAGCAAGTAGGGAAACGAAGAAATCGAATACTCTTTTGAAAAAGTGCTTATACATGGGAACCCCTCTGTCTTTCGTTTGCATGATTATAATATATAAAATATATTATACCGGTCATATTATATCACAGCTACCGCCTTGTGTCAACCCCCTTTTTGATATTTTTTCGCGCGCCTATGAAGCGCGCAAATTAAAACGGACATACCATATCCGCGTTGAAATTAAAACGGGTATAGCATGTCCGTGTTGAATTATTTATCTTATTCGTGTAAATTATTCGTTTTTGGTAAAGGTTAAGGTTGCCGTATCCCCGCTAAGCGAGTCCACCGTAAAGGTGTAAGCAATTTTTTTGCCCTTAGAATCGGTAGTGTTTTTCGAAACGGCGGAGCCCTGCACGTAGGTAAATTCGTCCGCCGTACTCTTTATAAACGTAATCAAGTTGTCCTCCGTGCCGTAGTCGTCGGATGCATCGGTGTTATTGTTAAATACGTCGTAATAGATATATCCGCCGTCCTCTTCCTTATACAGGGAGGCGTTAACATGGTATACGACGATACCGTCGCGAAGGAAATAACCGCTGCCGTTATCGATATCGTTCAATCCGCCGTTCGTGTAGTATACCACTACGTAATATTCTTGATATACGCCAAGTCCGTCGTCCCAGTCGCTTGCAATTATCAAGCTATCGCCGTTTTTCGAAAACGCCTCCAGCTCCACCGTTACGCTGTTTTCAGCAACGATAAGCCGGGAATTTGTAAGCCAACCGTAATTAAATTTACTGTACGCATTATGATCGCCGAGCATGGAATCCATAACGTCGCACCCGCCCATAGGCGAGCCTACGCCTGCCGTATCATAATAATCGTCCGCACCGAGAACGTGCCCAAATTCATGTATGTAGGTATAGGTATTGAGAACGCTGCTATCGTAAACGGCGTTACCGCTTTCGTCGTAGGTCTCCCACATAAATTGATAGGACGCCCACAGGTAGTCGTTGGCGCTTACCCCATCGTATTTATAATATTCCCCGTTCGTATTCGTATAAATATTCCAGTACCGATATGCCCACTGGAACGTAACGTCCGCGTCAATGGCAAGGGTATTGATAAACACAATCGCGTCGATTACGCCGTTGTTATCGCTATCAAACTCGCTTAAGTCCATCGTTTTTTCTAAGCTAAGCAAAAGCTCGTGCATGATGAGCTGATCCCCTGCTTCCACCAGCGAACCGTAGTAGTCTATCGTATAATCTTCGTAATAGGCGCTATTATACTGCGGTCTAAACCATTCTTCTAAAACAGTAAACTGCACGTCAAGCTGTCCATAGCTGGACGTATAATAATAGTCGCGCACGGAATAATAATCCGTTTGCCCCGCCGTTCCGTTAAAAGCCTTTTTAATCGTATCGATATCGTAGCCCTTGTCGCTTGCCGTTACGTCGCTAAATTCCACGGGCACAACAAGCACCTTCGGCGAACCCGTCGTAGGGCATCCGTCCAAATAGTAACCTTGCTCGGTAACGTTTTTCACGTATTTTGCTTTGGTGAAATCCACCTCGTAAATACCGTCCTCTGCCGTGGGCAATCCCTTGCCTTCGTTGGTTAAGAGGTTAGAATTTTGCGTTGTAGAGCCACCGCCCGAACTCGTCCCCGATAATACGTACGCATACAAGTCCATAACGTATTCTCCGCCCTCGATTTCATAATAGGAAAATTCCACGAAGAAATCGCCCTTTTCATAGGTGTACCATATATCTTCGTATTCGTCTTCCTCCGTCTTATCCAAGACGTACCCATTCTGCGCAAACTGCGTTTTATAGGCGTTAAACTCGGACATGGTATTGTTGTAGGTGTAAAAATTGTAGCCTTCCTCTTGTTTTCCGTCCTCGCGTGTGTAGGTATATTCCTCAAAATAATACTCATCATTCGCAAGGAAGGGAATCACTTCCCCCAGCAAGCTTGTTAATGCCTGTTTCTCGCTTTGCGTGAAGTCGGTATAGGTATACGACGAAGTACCGCCCCCGCTTCCGCCTGAAGCGCCGCCCCCGGCAGGAGCTTTCCACGCAAGGAGCTCTGGATGGTCAAATTCTACCTTACCTTGATAATTTTTAATCGTGCCCGACACGGTAATTTCATAACCCACCTGTACGAAATCGGCATCCTGAAGCCAATAGCAATACATGGGCATATCCGTAAAGCCCTCCACAATCAAGGTTAAGCAAACGTCCCCTTTGCCCGTTTTCTCAATATTGCTAACTATGCCCGTCAACTCGTACATGCCAAGGGTCTCGTCCGTTTCAAGCCCATAAGCAAGCGTTAAAATCCTCTCTGCTTCCGAAGGCTCGCTCGGGGTGGAGCTGTCCATAGCGTCGTCTAAAGAGCTCTCTTCCTCGCTTTCCTGCGAGCTTTCATATAAGCTCTCGTTCGACGAGGTTACGCTCTCTTCGCTATCCCCGCGTCCAAGAAAATCCAGCGCCGAGGGCAAACTTTCACATGCCGTACTGAGGCAAAGAGTCGCAAATAAAGAAAGAAATCCAAGGATAATTTTTTTCATACTGCCTCCAAGCAAAACAATTATCTACTGTATTGTATCATAAAAACGAAGAATACGCAAGGCTTTTGGGTAAAACAACCGGCAATATCTATATGCTTTTTTATCAAAGCCCTTGATTTTTGTTTTTTATTATGTTATAATAAAAATGGTATATAGGTACCTTATTGCATTACATACACTATACTTGAAAAATTGGAGGGCATACATGAAAAAAGTTTTAGTTACAGGTGCGGATGGTTTTATTGGCAGCACTCTTACCGAGTTGTTGGTAAAAAGTGGATACGAAGTCCGCGCTTTTGCCTACTATAATTCCTTTAACAATTGGGGTTGGTTAGATTCTTTACCCAAAGATATTCTCTCACAAATCGACGTTTTCTGCGGAGATATACGAGACCCCAACGGCGTAAAAGAAAGTATGAAAGGTGTGGACACCGTTTTTCATCTTGCAGCCCTTATCGCTATCCCTTTTAGTTATCATTCCCCTGATTCCTACGTGGATACAAATATAAAAGGAACGCTTAACGTATTGCAAGCAGCGCGTGATTTGGGAACCTCACGCGTTCTCGTTACTTCCACCAGCGAAGTGTACGGCACAGCACAATACGTCCCGATTGATGAAAAGCATCCTTACCAGGGCCAGTCCCCTTATTCCGCAACGAAAATAGGCGCGGACAGGCTGGCAGAATCCTTTTGGCGCAGCTTTGGTTTGCCCGTAACCATCGTTCGCCCCTTTAATACTTACGGTCCTCGTCAAAGCGCGCGCGCGGTAATCCCTACAATCATCACTCAGCTTTTGAGTGGAAAAGAAGAAATTAAACTCGGCTCGCTGACGCCCACTCGTGATTTTAATTACGTTAAAGACACTGCCGCAGGATTTTTAGCGCTTGCTAAGTGCGACGCTGCAATAGGTCAAGAGGTAAACATCGCCACCGGTCGCGAAATTTCCATTGGACAACTTGCACAAGAGCTTATCAATCAAATTAATCCCTCCGCAAAAATCGTTTGCGATGAGGTTAGACTCCGTCCTGAAAACAGTGAAGTAAATAGACTGCTCGGCTGCAATAAAAAAATCTGTTCCTTGACCGATTGGCGCCCCGCATATACTTTTGAACAAGGCATTGCCGAAACAATTGAGTTCTTCCGTCATAATATGCACCTCTATAAGAGCGACATTTATAATATTTAACCGTAGCAATATTTAGGAGGTTATTCATGTCCGAATCCTTTATCCCTCTTTCCGTTCCAAATCTCGGAGGAAGAGAATTAGAACTTGTAAGCGACGCAGTACGCACCGGTTGGGTGTCCACCGCAGGGAAATATGTATCCGATTTTGAAAATGCGCTGGCTACATACGTACACGCTGACAGGGCAGTTTCCTGTCAAAGCGGTACCGCAGGCTTACATATATCCTTGCTGCTTTGCGGTGTAGTGGCAACAGACTGCGTTCTCGTCCCTACACTTACCTTTATTGCGGCGGTTAATCCAGTACGCTATCTCGGCGCAACACCGATATTTATGGATTGCGACGACTCTCTTTGCCTTGACCCCGATAAGCTTGAAAAATTTTGCCAAGAAGAATGTTATATAAAAAATGGAGCCTTGTACCACAGAAAAACTAATCGCAGAATACCGGCTGTCGTGGTTGTTCACGTTTTTGGAAACATGGCGAATATGCCAAGAATTTTGCAAATCGCCGACAAGTATGGGCTCAAGGTTGTAGAAGATGCCACTGAAGCTTTAGGCACCCACTATAACGAAGATCATCCCGTTTTTCCAGGAAAATTTGCGGGAACCATGGGTGATTTTGGCGTTTTCTCCTTTAACGGAAATAAAATCATTACTACCGGCGGCGGCGGTATGATTCTTGCCAAAAAACCACAGGATGCACAAAGAGCAAAACACCTCACCACACAGGCAAAAAGCGATGAGCAAAATTTCTTACACGATGAAATAGGCTACAACTATCGTTTGACTAATCTCCAAGCGGCACTTGGCTTGGCACAGCTGGAACAGCTGGAGCAATTTATTAAAACAAAAACAGAAAATTATCACGCATATTGCAACGCCACAGCCTCTATGAAAGACGTGAGGATATTAAGCTTTTGCCATGATATACGTTCAAACCTTTGGTTTTATTCCCTATTCATTAACGACCCGAAAAAATATAAACGAGACCAAGTAATCAAAGCTTTTGCCGCGCACGGTATACAAACAAGACCGATTTGGGGCCTTATCCATCAACAAATTCCTTACCTAAACAGTGAAGAATATCTGCTAGAAAAAGCGCCCTACTACGCCGCCCGCGTAGTGAATCTTCCTTGCAGCTCAAATTTAACCTCCACAGAGGTGCAGCGCGTTATATCCGTTATAAAAACCATTTTCGAATGATAATCGGAGAATCATAATGAAGTTTCTTACAGACTTTTCTCAATACGTAATCGAACCGAACACCCCCTTACTCGACGCTATGGAACGGTTGGATAAGGCAAACCCGAAGGTATTATATTTAACACAAGAGGGCAAGCTTATTGCCTCCCTAACGGACGGGGATATACGCCGTTGGATATTAAAGACTGGAAATTTGAACGTTGAAGCCGTCAAAGCCGCAAATCTTACACCAAAACACGTTTGCAGCGACAATCTAGATACGGCAGAAGCCCTGATGAAGAAATATGGCTTCGCTTCCCTTCCAAAGCTTGATTGCAAAGGTAGAATAGAAGGTTTGCTTATCGACGGGTTGCATACAGGAATACAATGCAAGGAACCCATTGACGTTCCTGTTGTAATTATGGCGGGAGGAATAGGCTCCCGCTTGTATCCTTATACTAAAATCTTACCAAAACCCTTAATCCCTATCGGCGACGTTCCCATTATCGAAAGAATTCTTCAATTTTTCGCAAATCAAGGCTGCCGACGTTTTTATATCATTGTGAATTACAAGAAAAACATGATAAAAGCGTACTTTAACGAGTTGGAACACAACTGGGATTTGACCTTCATTGACGAGGACCTTCCCTTAGGCACGGGAGGCGGATTATCCTTATTGCGTGGTATGATTTTTGAACCGTTCATTTTAACAAACTGCGATAATATCATTAACGTTGATTTTAGCGAAGTGATTAAACTGCACCACAATGTCGCAAACACGATTACCGTTTTATCCTCCGTGCAAAAGGTTGTTATCCCCTATGGCGTTATCCATACGGGCAAGGATGGTGCTATCGACTACATGGAAGAAAAG
>JAZUQM010000091.1:0-4181 GCA_045605705.1 Candidatus Scatosoma sp. | reverse complement strand
ACAATCTCACCAGTCAACTCCTTGGCTCACAGAACGACATGGCTACGATCCGACTTTGCCGGCAGGTACGAAGGTATTGCCTTACCGTTCTAACGTACCTAAGCTTTCGGAATTTTGCTTTACCGTATGTGATAAGGACTTCCCCGAACGTGCGAAAGCAAAGGGCGGCGGGATTATTCTCGGCGGCGCGAACTACGGTCAAGGCTCGTCGAGAGAACACGCGGCACTCGTGCCCTTGTACTTGGGGATTAAAGCGGTCGTAGCCAAGAGCTTTGCCCGTATCCACGTGGCAAACCTTATCAATTTCGGTATCGTGCCCATGACCTTGGCAAACCCCGACGATTACGAGAGCTTTGCCGAAGGAGACAGCTTAGAGATAAAAGGCTTTGCCGAGGCGGTAGCAGGCGCAAGCGAGGCAACGCTCGTGAATAAAACGAACGGGAAGGAGGCAAAGCTTTGCCTTAACTTATCTACCCGCCAAAGAGAGATGCTTCTTGCAGGCGGTTGCTTGAACTATACGAAAAATCAAAGGTGAAATTATGGAAAAACAGGAATATAAGGCGCAGCTTGACTTGGCTTGCGAAAAATTTAGAAAACTAATGGCAGACCAGCTTGCGCGCGTCGAGGATATGAAAGCGCAGGGCGATTTCGTGGATTATAATGCGCTCGATTGTATCAAAATCGGTGTTTGCGGCGGGGACGGTATCGGCCCTATCATTTCCGCGCAGGCAAGACGGGTACTTGAATTTATCCTTGCCGATCTCGTTAAAGCAGGCAAGGTAGAGTTTAAGGATATCGAGGGACTTACCATTGAAAACCGTATTGCAAAAGGTAAGGCTATCCCCGATGACGTTATGGCGGAACTTAAAGCATGCCATATTATTTTGAAAGGTCCCACGACCACTCCTCAAAAGGGCAGCGGAATGCCTAACATCGAATCGGCAAACGTCGCTATGAGAAAGGCACTTGATTTGTTTGCGAATATTCGTCCCGTAAAAGTACCCGAAGAGGGGATAAACTGGACGATTTTCCGTGAGAATACGGAGGGCGGTTACGCAATCGGTTCTTCCGGGTTTAACATCACGGAGGATTTGGCGGTAGACTTTACGGTTACAACCAAGCAGGGCTCGGATAGAATCGCCCGCCTTGCGTACGATTACGCACATAAGAACGGCTTGAACAGAGTATCCCTTGTTACTAAGGCTAACGTTATCAAAACGACGGACGGCAACTTTTTGGAAGATTGCCACAAGGTAGGAGATTTGTATCCTGATATTATCACGGACGAATGGTATGCGGATATCATGACGGCAAAGCTCGTCGATAAAAAGCGCCGCCGCGACTTCAAGGTATTGTTACTTCCCAACCTTTACGGCGATATCATTTCGGACGAGGCGGCGGAATTTCAAGGCGGCGTAGGTACGGCAGGCTGCGCGAATATCGGTAAAAAATATGCGATGTTCGAAGCGATCCACGGCAGCGCGCCCCGTATGATTACCGAGGGTAGAGGACAATATGCCGACCCTTGTTCCATGCTGAGGGCTTGCGTTATGCTGCTTTCTCATATCGGTTTGCAGGATAGAGCGGATAAACTTGAACGTGCGCTTGATATTTGTTCGTTTGAAGAGAAAAAGCTCGTGATCACGGGTAGAGATACGGGTGCGACCTGTCAAGAGTTTGGCGATTACGTCATGGAAACCTTACAAAAACTTTAATCACAAAGAAAAAAGGAGCAAAAAGCTCCTTTTTTAATTTATAAAAAAGGATTTTATCAAAAAGGGCTTTACAGAATATTTTTTTTGTGGTACAATATATAAGAGGGAGTGCTTATGAAATATACGGTACAATCAGGAAAATATATAACAAAGAATTTCTTTTATATCTTCCCGCTTACGATTTTGCCTGCCTTTTTATTATCCCTCTCTACGGACGAGGGCGCAATTAGTAAGGTAATCATCGAATCGTTTACGGGCAACATTGCCGCGTGGAGCTTTTTTGAGCTGTTCCACGCTATTTCCATTCTCAGCTTTGGCAATTGGCAATCGGTGGTATTCGGTATACTTGGGATTATCGCAATCGTGCCCTGTGTAGCGCTCCTTATGGCGTTTTTGGAAAAGCATTTCCGCATTGGTAAGCGGACGTTCAACGGATTGTGGTCGAAACTTAACGATAATTTCCTTTCCACTTGCGGGTATGCCTTGATATTTATGGCGGTGTACGAAATTTGGGCTTTGCTCACGTCGGCGGTGGTGTTCGTGATGTCTATGCTTCCTATCGCGTGGCTTGCAAACGTGCTTTCCGTTTTATTCTACGTGGCGATGCACGTGTTGTTGCTTTATCTTGTGGGCTTGATTTATTTGTGGCTTCCCTGTATGCAAATCACGGGTTTTAGGGCAGTCGAGGCGTTGCATTATTCTCATCAGCTCGTAACCCCCGTCAAGTGGAAGATTTTAGGCGGGCAAATTTTGTTTTTGCTTTTTGCGGAAAGCCTAATCGCTCTTTGCGCGGTGTTCGTGCCCGGGTGGCTTATTTTCACCTTGCTCACGACGGCGTTGTATTCAATCCTTTTGATGCTCTTCTTCGTGCGCATGCAAATAGCCTATTTCGACCGCGACCAAATCGAACGCGCGGACTTAAAAAAGTATTAACGTGAGGGAATTATGAGATTTGCAAACAGTATTCGATTACTCATGGAAAATTTTAAGCAGAATTACAAGTTGCTTTTGTATAAGCTTGTTATGCTGCTGATTACGGGTGCATTGTATTCGGCGTTCTTGTTGCCCCAGCTTATTGAAATTGCTTCCAATCCCGCAGTGCAAGGGCTTTGGGAAAACTTGCAAAACGTAGTTAGGTCTTTTTTCACACCCGAATTGGAGGAACCCGCTAAATATATCGAGGAAATTTTTGGGGAAGGGGGTTCGCTGAAGCAGGTGTTCGATTTGCTTATGACCATGCGTTTGGAACTTTTCCTCGTATCTTTGGGCTGCGTGCTTGTGTATCTCGTTAAGAGATTCGTAGACACGCTTTGCTATTTCACGATAGGCAGCATTATCAACGATAAGATGTCCGCTTATGCGGAAACTCCGTTTTGGACGGCGTTCGTTGCCAATTTAGGCAAAGCAAGCGTGTATGCCCTGGTGTACGTGCCCATTGTGTTCGCTTTCGACCTTTGCATTTTTACGCTGTGCGCGCTTATGCTTCGTTTTCTCCCCTTACTTGCGGCGCTGTTTTTATCCGTAACGCTTGTTGCGGTAGGGCAGGCGGGTAAACTAGCATTGACCAGCCTTTGGATGCCCGCAATGACGGCGGACAACAAAAAACTCGGGGAAGCAATCCGCCTTGGCAACAAAAGAGAAATGAAACAAATCGGCAAAGCGTTTACGCTTTATCTCGTTAGCGTATATTTAATTATCGTTGTCAACGTCGCCGCGGCGTTATTTACCTTTGGCAGCGCGCTTTTGGTTACCATTCCCGCATCTTACTTATTGCTTCTTTGCGAGCAATACGTCATCTACTATACCCTCAAGGGCAAAAAATATTTCATTACGTACGAAAGCATTGCATCCAATCCCGACCACGGTGATAGTGAGCATTTCTTTGAATATCTCAAAGAAGAAGAGGAAAAAGTCGTAACGGAAGAAGAAAATAAATAAAATATACTGATTATATCTTGGAGGAACCCCAATGGAATATTTGGCAAAATACCGCGAATGGCTTGCAAACCCCGCCCTGAACGCCGAGGGCAGAGCCGAGCTTGAGGGCTTGGCAGGCAACGACAAAGAGTTGGAGTACCGCTTTGGCGGCGAAATGGCGTTTGGCACGGCAGGTATGCGCGGGCTTATCGGCTACGGCATAAACATGATGAACGTGTACACCGTTATGCGCGCGACGCAGGGCTTGGCGGAATGGATTAAAACGCTTGGGAAAGCGAACGTAGAACGCGGCGTCGTCATTTCCTACGACACGAGAAGAAAATCGGAGGAATTTGCGCGGGCAACCGCCGAGGTTTTGGCTAAAAACGGAATTAAGGCATACCTTTTTGGCGACGTACACCCTGTACCTATGCTTTCTTATGCGGTGCGTTATTTGAAGACGGTAGCAGGCGTTATGATTACCGCAAGCCACAATCCCAAGGAATAAGTCGGAGGCCAAGCGGTCTTAGGAAGACAATCTCACCAGTC
>JAZUQM010000090.1:0-4529 GCA_045605705.1 Candidatus Scatosoma sp. | reverse complement strand
AAACCCGACACCAACGCCGATGAAATTTTGGTATTGTTAGGGAATTAAAACGAATAAAAGAAAGAGTTTAAGGAGAGAATAATGCCTTTTCTTATAATAATCCCAATTATTTTAATTATAATTCTTGCCGTATATTTAAAGCGACCAGAAACTCGCGGTAAACGTGGTGAGAATAGAGTTAAATGGGTAATCGGGGAAATAATAGAAAATGAACAATACGTCATTAACGACTTGATTGTTTCAAACAATGGAAATACTACGCAGATAGACCATATTGTTATCAATCCAAGAGGCGTGTTTGTTATTGAAACCAAAAACTATTCAGGCGAAATATATGGTTCTGAAAATCAACGGGAATGGACACAGGTTTTGGCATATGGTAACGTGAAAAACAAGTTGTATAATCCGCTGAAACAAAATGCGACGCACGTTTATAACGTAAAAAGAATAGTGGGAAACTTGCCGATTCATTCGTTAGTTGTCTTTGTTCAAAACAATACATATCATATTGAAGCGAAAAACGTTATTCCGTTGTCGGAACTTAAAAGAACGTTATGCTCGGGCGCATCCGTTTTAACGGTGAAACAAATGGAAAAGGCTTATCAGTTATTGTTGGCGAGTAAGACGGAAATATCAACAAAAGAACACGTTGAAAATATTAGGGCGCAACAATGGAACGTAGAACACGGTATTTGCCCTAGATGTGGCGGTAAGCTAGTTTTGCGAAATGGAAAGTATGGCGAGTTTTGGGGATGCTCAAATTATCCAAGGTGTAAGTTCATAAAAAAGGAATAAGAATTTAAAATTTATTTGCTATTACGAGGAAAAGGTATATGAATATATTTCTTTTTGACGTTTCTATTGTATCGAATGGTTGGATGAAATTTACTATTCGGCTGGGGAAAAACAAGTTTGAATTTTTATCGTCGGAAGCCGTGAGTGGCGACATGACGAAGTTTTTAGATGCTTGCGTTTATTTTCATCCTACGCACGATTATGAAGGTTGTTTGGAATGGTCTTATGATGATGAAGGTCATTTGACTGATTGGTTTGTGTCGGTCAATCGCGAAAAAAGTACAAAGAAGAAACGTATTTTGCATATCAAAGTTCAATTAGAACTTGAAGATGAAGAAATCCCTCGTGTTATAGAGGGCGACGTATTATATGAGAATTTTGCCTATCAAGTATTGAGCGCGACTAATTTTCTTATCAATAAATGCGGACTTTTGAAATATGCCAACGAGTTTGATGAAGTAGGTTGGGGACAAAATTTCCCGATTACTAGATTTTTAGAAGCAAAAGCATTATATTTAGGTGATGAACCTGAAAGTACCCGAGAAGAGATGAAACTTTTTGAAGCGAGTTTGGACATTACTAAAATCGCAGGACCGATACGAAAATTGCGTTTGGTGTCGCAAGTGCAAAGTTATTGTATGCCAGAATGGGAGCAACGCATAACGCTTTTCGATGACGGACGATTTTATTTGTCTACGTATACTTATGATGGGGAAAAGTTGCGGACGGTTCGCAAAAAATTGTCTAACATTCAAAGCGAGGTGCTTATTGACGATATTGCAGATTATTTTGATGGCGATTGCATTCTTCCCTTTGCCACCGATTGCGGCGAATGGGATTTGGTTTTAATCAACGACAAAGGTAAAAAGTATAAATTTAATGGTTCTCTTTTTTGTGAAAAAGAAACGGAGCTCTATTGGCTGTCGAAAGAATTGCGTAGTTTGTCGGAGATAAAAGACTTGTTTGTATTCGATGGCAACGTTCCCTATGGCACTTGCTTTGTAAGTGTATCCTTTGGGGGATATGGAAAAACCTATTATTATATTTGCGAAGATGATAGCATTGAAGAAGGCGATTGGGTAGTTGTTCCCGTGGGAGCAAATAATCGTGAAACGATGGCGCTTGTAGAAGATGTAGAGTATTTCAAGGAAGAGGAATATCCAATGGATATTGAGCGCGTAAAGAAAGTGATTCGCCGCGCGGAAGAAAATGACGTCTTGGATGAGGATGAGTAAAAAACGTAGTAAGACTTGCGGTGATAGTGGGTGGCGTTAGGGTAGCAATAAAATGTTTTACCAAAATGCCGAAAACGTCAGGTTTTATAAGGGATTAACGCACTTTCAAAATGGCAAGGACTGTCAAGACTAGCTACGAAAAATTGGACGAAAAATCACCAAAAACCTACAGCTACCGCGTTTTGTATAAATATACACAATTCGACAAAATATGCAATATATATGCATAAGATAAACAAAACGCTTGAAAAGTGGTATAAATATACACGACCAACTTTTCACTATACACATCTCTTCAAGCTAATATTAAAAATCCTAGAAACTAATTCTGGAAGAAAAGAAAGAACTTGTCAAAACAGACAAGTTCTTTTTTGCGCAGTCATAACGAAGAAAGGGCGGGCGTATAATATCTTATTCGGAGGATAAGATATGAAAAAACCCGTTTGTATGTTGCTCTCTTTGT
The DNA here is from genome assembly GCA_045605705.1 of Candidatus Scatosoma sp. Lineage (GTDB taxonomy): Bacteria > Bacillota > Clostridia > Christensenellales > Borkfalkiaceae > Scatosoma. The sequence continues at coordinate 2,036 of JAZUQM010000090.1, read as the reverse complement.
TTTGTGCCATGTCCGCGCTTTGTTTAGGAAGTGCTTGTGAAAATCCCGAAAAGGTGGGAAGCAGGTACGAGGTCACGGTGGAATACGTACCCGAAACCGCCACGCTTGCGGGCGCGACGAAGCTCACGTTTAAAAACACCACGGATAGTGAAATATCCACACTCAAATTGCAGCTTTATCCGAACGCTTATAGAAAAGACGCGATTTACCGTCCCGTTTCCAAGACGTATGAAAGCGCGGCGTATTACGCGGGCGAGAGCTACGGCGAAATGGTCATTTCGAGCGTGAACGGCGCGAAGAACTGGGAAGTGATGGGCGAAGACGAAAACATACTTTGCGTGCATTTAGAGCGGGCACTGTACCCTGGCGACGAAGTCGTTTTAGACGTTGGTTTTTTGCTCAAACTCGCGTGCGTAAATCACCGCACGGGGATCACGCGGAAAACGGTCAATCTAGGCAATTTCTTTCCGACGCTATGTGCTTTCCAAAACGGCGGGTTTGTGGAAACGGCGTACTATTCCGACGGCGATCCGTTTTATAGCGAATGTGCGGATTTTGCGGTCACGCTCAAACTTCCCAAGGATTATAAGGTAGCGGCGACGGGCGAGATTGTCCGCGAGCGTACGCTGGAAACGAAAAAGGAGTATGTATTCACTGCGACTGGCGTGCGCGATTTCGCGCTTGTTTTGAGCGAAGATTTCAAGATTTTGCAAACGGAAGCGGGCGGAAACGTGATCGAATATTATTATTATGATGACGAAAATGCACAGGAAAGTCTTGCGGTTGCAGCGGAGAGCTTTGCGTATTATGAAAAGGCGTTCGGCGAATACCCGTACGTTTCGTATAAAGTAGTGCAAACAGGCTTTTGCTTAGGGGGAATGGAATATCCCTGTCTTTCTATGATTTCGGATACCCTTGCGGAAGACAAAACGGAGCAAGCGCGTGCGATCGCGCACGAAACGGCGCATCAATGGTGGTATAGCGCGGTGGGAAGCGACCAAATCGAAAACGCGTGGCAGGACGAAGGACTCGCAGAATATTCGGCGATCACGTTCTTTGAAAATTATGAAAAATATGGCGTTACGCGTGAAAACACGGTCATGGAAGCGCTCAAAGAATACCGCTCCTATTACGACGTTTACGGCAGCGTGTTAGGTCGCACGGATACGAAGATGACAAGGCATTTAAAGGACTTTTTAAGCGACTACGAATATAAATGCTTGGCGTACGATAAAGCAGTGGTAATGTTTGATACGCTCCGAAAATCGGTAGGGGACGACAAATTTTTCGCAGGCTTGAAGAAATATTATAAAGAGAATAAAGGGAAGATTGCTATGCCTGAAAGCCTGATCGGCGCGTTCGAGCGCACGGGGTTAGACGTAAACGGATTTTTCGATAGCTTTTTAAGCGGCAAAGCAATCTTGTAAAAACGCTTGCAAAAATCGGCTTTTAAGAGTATAATAGGTATATTATCAATGATAGGAGATAAGAAATGCCGTTTTTACAGTACAAATGCGAAAAATGCGGAAAGAAATTTGACGAGCTTGTGAGAAGTTATTTAGACGAAGTGAAATGTCCCGATTGCGGAACGATTGCCGCGCGGGATTACGCGGGGGAAATGTATACGGCGACAGGCAAGACGAGTAAAAAATGCAACGGGAATTGCAAAACCTGCGGCGGTTGCCGTTAAAACCGATTGACGCGCGCGAGTTTCTCGCGCGCGTTCTATTATATAGTATAAAACGCTTGACAGTATTTGATAAAAATAAAAAAAGTATAAAAAAATTCAAAAAAATTAAAAAAAATGCTTGACTTTATTCCGCGGAATGTGGTAATATAGTTAGGCTGTCGATTGACGGAAGCGTTTTTAGGCGGCAACTTATCTGTCGATAAGTGATAAAGAAGATTGACAACTGCATAGCAAGAAAGTATGAAAAAGTTTATATTTTTTAGAATATAGACGAGTACGAAAAGGCAAAGAAAATATTCATATTAGAGAAAAGCTAATTTGGTTAATACAAGTAAAGAAGACGTTA
>JAZUQM010000089.1:0-4548 GCA_045605705.1 Candidatus Scatosoma sp. | reverse complement strand
TTAAAAATTTACCGAATACGTACGCAATCGAGTCCGCGCAAGGGGATACGACGAATACGAACAGGATAAGGATTCGGGAGTCAAACCCAAACTTTTCTAAGCCCGCAGGCGCAATAGCATGGTTCGTGAGTACCATGAGCGATAAAAATAAGGTAGGATATACCGCCGAAAGCAAGGAGACCCCCAAGCTTTCAAGCGAGGTTTCCTCATGGCGTATCACAAGCAAGGATAATAACGATACGGCAAGCGCGAATACGCCGACCCCTATCGCCGTCCAACCCGCGCCGAGGAAATATTCCGCCAACGCGCAAGCGGGTATCATCAACCCCGCAAAAGCGTATACAATACCGCGCTCCGCCTTCGTCGTTTTTTCCTTGGTCGCGCGCAGCATTTCAAACGTTCCTAAAAGGGTAAACGCATACACCAGCCCGTCGAAATAGAAATCGCCGTAGGGCAAAAAAATCTTTAAGCAAAAAAACGCTGCCAAAAGGGCGATATAACACGAGCCTGAAAGCAATCTAATTTTCATGTTTTCTCCTTGATTGTAGAAAGGGAGCACCGCGCGCTTAAACGCATACCTGCCCCCTTGCTTTTGTAATTATAACTGTTCGTCCGTCTTACCGAATCTTCTTGTACGCCTTGAAAACTCTATAATAGCTTTATCCAAGTCTTTGTCGGAAAATTCGGGAAACATCTTATTTGAGAAATACAACTCCGCATATGCAGCTTGATATAAAAGGAAATTGGAAAGGCGCACCTCTTTCCCTGTGCGGATAATCAAGTCGGGGTCAGGCACTTCGCTTGTATAAAGAAGTTTTGCAAAGCTCTCTTCCGTTACCTTTTCCCCTTTTTCTACCGCTTTGTTGACGGCGCTTACAATTTCGTCCCGCGCGCCGTAGCACACGGCTACGTTAATCCCTTTACCCTCGTATTTTGCGGTCTGTTCCTCGCTGTCTTTGAGAATTTTTTGTAAATCCTCGGGCAAAAGGGAAATATCGCCAATGGCGCGAAGACGCACTCCGCGCGCGCACACCCTACCCATATATTCGCTGAAATGGTTTCTAAACAGGTTAAACAGGGCGTCCAGCTCTTCCTTAGGACGCTTTAAGTTCTCCGTTGATAAAGCGTACACCGTGATGTACTTCACGCCCAACTCAAACGCGCGCTCCATGAGCCCTATCATGCGCTCCATGCCGTATTTATGCCCGACGGAACGGGGCAACAGCCGTTTTTTCGCCCAACGCCCGTTGCCGTCCATAATAATGGCGATATGCTCGGGGATTTTGACCCCCTCCATTAGTTTATTCCTCTTCATGGCTTAGATAGACATCAATTCCTTTTCTTTTGCCGCAATAATCGTTTCTAATTTGCTCATGTAGGAAGAAACCGTCTTTTCAACGTCCGCTTCGCAGCCCGCTGCCTCGTCTTCGGAAATTTCCTTTGCGGTCTTCATTTTCTTAATGATATCCATTGCCTCGCGGCGATGATTACGCATTGCAACCTTGGATTCTTCCCCCATTTTCTTGGCTTGCTTTACAAGTTCTCTTCTGCGCTCTTCCGTCATATCGGGGAAAACCAAACGGATAACGTTGCCGTCGTTAGAGGGAGTAAGCCCGATGTTGGATTGCAAAATCGCCTTTTCAACCGCCTTCAAAAGGGACTTGTCCCAAAGGCTGATTTGCAAACATTTTGCGTCCAACGCGGATACGTTACCAAGCTCGATAAGCTTGCTCATACCGCCGTATGCCTCTACTTCCAAACGGTCTAAAATACGGGGGTTTGCTCTACCCGTACGGATCGCGCCGTAATCTCTGTCTAATGCGTTTAAGGTGTTTTCTGCCTTTTCTTCCAGCTCAAACATCATTTCCTCAATTCTTTCGTTTTCAATCATGGTTATTTCTCCTTGTAAATCTATACTTTTTATACTTCAATGATGGTCCCCAAAGGCTCGCCGCAAACGGCGCGAACGATAGAGTTCTCCTCGTTCAAGCCAAACGCCAAGGTTGGCACGTTGTTTTCCATACACATGGTCGCCGCCGTGAAGTCGATAACCTTCAAATCACGGTTGATAATGTCCGCGTATTTGAGTACCTCGTACTTTTTCGCGTTGGGGTTGGTTTTGGGGTCGGAATCGTAAATCCCGTCCACGTTCTTTGCCATGAGCAGGATATCCGCGTCAATCTCGCACGCGCGGAGCGCCGCCGCCGTATCCGTAGAACAGTAAGGATGCCCCGTTCCGCAGGCAAAGATAACCACTCTACCCATTTCAAAATGCCGAAGCGCTTTACGCAAAATCAAAGGCTCCGCCAAGGAAATCATATTCAGCGCCGTTTGCACACGCACGGGTACGCCGTGCTGTTCGATTGCGTCCATCATGGCAAGCGAGTTCATAACGGTTGCCAGCATGCCCATTTGGTCGGCAGTCGTTCTATCCATTTTCGTGCCTTGGCGTCCGCGCCAGAAATTCCCTCCGCCGATAACCAAACCGATTTCCACACCCATTTTGTGGAGCGTTACGATTTGCTCGACCACGGGAGCGATAACCTCGTGGTTAAGCCCGAATTTTTGGTCGCCGGCAAGCGCCTCGCCTGAAAGTTTTAATAACACTCTTTTGTACTTAGGCTGCATAAAATTCTCCTTGATTTTGGGATTGTTTTTGCCCACAATCCCGCATTTTAACCATTATAACATATTTCTTGAAAGAATGCTATACTTATTTGCAAAAAAAACGACGAAAAATGAAAATTTTCTGCGGTCAACGCAGAAAAAATGAATTGAACGCTGTGCGTTCGTGAATTGGCTTTCGCCGTGAATTGACGGCTACGCCGCCGTGAATTGCCGACTTTGTCGGCGTTATTGTAATATTCCCACAACGTCTTGCTACGCAAGACAATTCACGTCCATAGGACAATTCACCTAAGTTTCACGTGAATGAAGTGAACAATTCACTGCAAAAAACGAAGCAAGATGCAAGCAGTTCAAGGAAGGCGCGGATTTGCCGACGGGAGTTTACTAATCGTAAACGAGCAAGGCAAACCGTAAGCCTGACGATGAAATGCGCCGCATATTCTTCGTTTTTTACCAATCCTGGTTTTTTAAGGACTTATCCTTCACGTCATCATAGTACGCGAAATACTTTTCCTTAAACGCTTGAGGGGTTAAGGGCACAGCCTCGCCGTTGGCGCGAAGCTCGTCTAAGAGCTCTTGTAATTCCTCGGGGGTAAAATCCCCAAGCTCCGTTTCCTCGCCGTAGCTTTGTAAAAGTTTTAATAAATCAAGTTCCGACATTATAATTCCACCTTGATGCGTTCGCCTTTGAACGGTACGGTTATATGGGTAAAGCCTATGGCTTTGAGTAATTCTGCCACCCCTTCTCTGCCTTCGGCAATGCGCTCCGTATTATGCGCGTCCGAGCCAAACGACAGCTTTCTGCCCCCAAGCTCGAAATAGCGTTTAAGAATACCCGCGCTTGGCAGGGTCGCTTGTGCCAAGCCCTTTACCGCCGTGTTGACCTCCAAGATTTTATCCTTTTGAATCACCGTCAATAGGATGTCGTCTATCTCTTTTTCAAAGCCCGCAAAGCTTTTATCCGCAAAGGGCACGTAACGGGCAATATATCCAAAATGACCCACAATATCGTAAGGATAAGGTACGTCCAAGCTCTTTCTCACCAAAGCAAGATAGGCGCCGTATACCGCTTTTTTATCCTTGGGGAAATCTTGAAAAGCGAAATCCAAGCCGTCCCCGCCGTGCACGCTGTTGATGATGAAGTCGGGACAGTATTTTTGGCAAATCAACGCATACCTGCCCTGCACCTTTTCGTTTTCGGTATATCCAAACTCCGCACCGACAGCAACGTTCATTACCCCTTCGTAATCCTCTTGCAAATGGCGCAAAGCATGGAAATATTCCTCCTCGTTAAAGTTCAAATACTCCAGCACAACCTCCTTGGGCATTTTCAAAAGATTGTAGTCAAACTCGAAATGGTCGCTTATGCCGTAAAAGGCAAGCCCTTTTTTCTGCGCCGCTAAAAGCATGTCCTCCGCGCGGTCGTCCGCATCGGGGGAAAACGCCGTATGCGTATGCATATCCGTTAGAAACTTCATAGCCGTTACTCCTAATTATAAGTATTATAACATATTCAAAAAAATTAGGCAAGCGGTGCGAGGGACGTTTTATAAATTTTAGAAAGGTATTCAATGCATACCTGCCCTGCCCGTATTTACCTCACTTTCCATTTTTCTCCTATTGACAGCGTGAAAAAATTAAACTACAATAGTAGCATGTGCTTTGCTCCGCGCCTGCTTTTTAGCAAAACCCCCTTTATATGCATCTCTTCTTGCGGAGCAGGGTACAAATTTATAAACTGAGGATGATTATGAAAAAAGTAAAAGCATTGACGGCATTGATACTATCCATTACCCTGCTTTCAGGTGCGGTTGCATGTAAGAACGGCGAAAATGAGGAAGCACTCCTTCCCCCGTCTTCGTCCGTTGAGGAAAACCTACCCCCGAACGACAACTTAGAAGAACCTATCGAACCCCCCTC
>JAZUQM010000088.1:0-3224 GCA_045605705.1 Candidatus Scatosoma sp. | reverse complement strand
AGAAGAGGTCGTATTCAAGGTCGGAAACCTGATACGTTCCGCCCGTTTCCCAGAAGCTGACGACGCCTACGACGCGTACGCGGTTGCCCTCGGTGAGGACGTCTTCGCCGTCGGCGTTGAGGTCAAAGCCGTAGTATACGTACATACCGTAATACATTTGCGTTTCAGTGTCGAATTCTTCAACGAAAACGCCGTTGTTGTTGTACTGCGTAACCACGCCCTCGAATGCAACGCGAGTGCCGACGTAATTCTCGACGTTCAAGCGGAGCTCCTTCAAATTCACTTCTAAAGCTACGCCATAGTAGTAATCGGGGTCTTGACCTTCGGGACCGTGTACGTGTAAAGCAAATTCGTTTGCTTGGCTGATTGCTTTAACGGCAATTTCGCCATAGCGGGAGTCGCTTGCCTTAGAACCCCAAGCCAAGCCCTCCTGCAAAAGCTCCAAATTCAAGTTTTGGTACTCCGTTTTTCCCTCGGGCTTATACCATACCCAAACGAGGAAACGTTCGCCCGTGGAGTCTACTTCCCAATTTTCACCGTCCGATTCAATGATGATAGAGGACGCGCTTTGCAAAGCGTTTTTGGTATAGTTGGACGCCTTTTTACCCCATTCCTCGATTTTACCCGTCGATTCGGGGGTATTTACGGCGGCGTATCTCGCTTTTAAGAGGTTGGTCTTAACAAGATTCGCCATACTGTCGGGTACTTCGAAGTGGGTGGTATCACCGTCGATATAGCTAACGACGGTAACCTCCTCCTTCAAGCTGGAACTGTTCATATCCAACTTTACTTGGCTTGCGTAGTCAATTTTTTCTTTTTCCTTCTTGAACAAATCGCAGCCGATAAAGCAAAATACGCTGCATACCAGCAATAAAAATGCTAAAATTTTCTTTTTCATAGGTTATTCCCGTTAAAAATTATCTGTCGTATTTTTTCTTGAGGTTGGTTTCCGTTTCGTTGAACAGCTGTTCGATGAGCTGTGCTGCGGTTTGACCGCTTGCGGTCTTTTGACGGAAGCAGTTTTCCATCAAGACTGCCATTTGATCACGAGCCGCGGAAGAACCTGCGAATGCGGGGGATACGAACATGTTTTCCTTGTTTGCAACAAGCTGCATGGTCAAGTTAACGCTGGTTGCCTGCAAGTTCTTGTTACCGTCCGCCTTATCAAGGAAATTCTTGTAGGTGGGGTTGGTTTTAATAGACTGGATTGCAGGGGTATAACCGTTGTTCATCGAGCATTTTGCTTGGAACACGTGGTTCGTGGTGATGAACTTCGCGAAAAGCCAAGCCGCCGCGATTTCTTGGTCGTTTTCCTTTTTGAACAAGCAGATGGAGGGACCTTGGGAGATCATCTTGGGGCTTTCGGGGTCAGCCTGAGGAATGGGCGCGATGCCTACTTGGAAAGGATAGCTCTTATCTTCCAAAGGCTTAGGGCACTGATAGCCTGCACCTGCGGACGAACCGATACACATATAGCATTTCGTCTTGGAGTTATCCGTTTGCGTAAAGAGGTCGGACGTGTAGGAACCGAAGATTTCTTCCGTCGTTACGTAGCCCGCTTGATACCATTCTCTAAATTCTTCTACAAACGCGCGGTTTTCTTCGTTATTGAATACGAAGTAGTTGCCTTTTTCGCTGGTCGTATAACCGGATTTAAGCTGTTCGGTCATGGTAATAAACCAGTTTGCACCGGAGTCGTAGCCAAGGGGAACGCAAGGGTTCGCCTTCAAGCCGCCTTCCTTAGCGCTTTCAATCGCAAGGATTTGCGCGCAGGTAGTTTCCATTTGTTCCCACGTGGTAGGAACGGTGAGGTTGTTAGCGGTGAAATAATCTACGTTGTAATACAAAAGCTCGGTAGATTTCAACATAGGAAGGGTGTAAAGCGTTTTTGCCTCGTCGTAAATTTGCCCTTCTTCAAAGTATGCAGGAACGTAGTCTTTAACCTGGTCCTCGGTAAGGCCGAAGATTTCCTCGCCTACCTTGTCGGTATTTGCAACCCAAGCGTCAAGGGGGAGAACCGCCTGCGCCTTATTGTAAAGCGCGATATGGTCGGGGTAGCAGTATGCAAGGGAAGGTGCGCGGCCGTTGGAAATTTGCGTCGTGATTTCGTCGCGTACGCCGGGGTAGTCGCCGAAGGATTTTTGCTCAACCTTGATATTGGGGTAGAGCTTGTTGAAATCCTCAATACCGCTGGTAAGGATATCCTTAAGCGCGGTACCCATACAGTGGTAGAAGCTGATAGTTACTTTGCTACCGTCGTAAGCAACGGGGGTTACGTCGCCGGTGCGAAGTCCGCTGACGGTGTCTTTATCCGTACAGGACGTCGCCGTAAGCGCGCTACCCGCGATAACGAGGGTAGAGGTAAGGGAGAAGAGTAATTTGGTGATTTTTTTCATACAAATACTTCCTTTATATAATAAATATTTTTTTTCTTTGAATTTGCATCAACCCTTGATGCCGCTTCTGGATACGCCGTGCATGATATATTTTCTAAGGAAAATGAATACCATGAACAGAGGGAGGGAAACGAGAGTAACCGCCGCCATTTGCAGGGGAATATCCGGTTCTCTTACGTCCGCGCCCGCGTCCATTTCACGCAAGCCGACCGTAATAAGGTTAAACTTATCGTTTGTAATGGTAAGCTTAGGCCACATATAGGTATTCCATGCGCCCATCATCTTCAAAATGGTGATAGAGATGAGGGTAGGCAAAGCAAGGGGAATCATAACCTTAAGCAAATACTTAAAATCCGTCGTGCCGTCAATTTTTGCCGCCAAATACAACTCGTTGGGGATCTGCATGAAGTTTTGTCTTAACAAATAAATATAGAATACGCTGACGAGGAAAGGAATCGTCAAGGTTAAGAAAGCATGCATACCGCCCAAGCCGTTGTCAGGCTGGTAATCCCAACCGAGTACGGTGTACGTTTTATAGTTGGTAATCGTGAACAATTCGCCGGGGATCATCATCGTCGCCAAAAGAAGCGCGAAGAATATACCTTTACCCTTAAATTCCAATCTAGCCAAGGCAAATGCCGAAAGTACGGTAATCACCAAGGACATGACGGTGGAAGCCAAACCCACGATAAGGGTGTTAAAGAAGAATACTTCCAAGCCCTTTTCCGTAAATACTTCCTTAAAATTCAAGAAGTCGCGCTTTCCTGCGGGGAAGAGGACGAGTTCCAAGCTTTCGTCGTAATACTCGGGCTTATGCTTTAAGGAGGT
>JAZUQM010000087.1:0-3425 GCA_045605705.1 Candidatus Scatosoma sp. | reverse complement strand
CAGAACGACATGGCTACGATCCGACTTGTATCCTGAACGCCTTCGTATCTGCCTACGGTTGATAAGCGCGCTTCGGGCATCATTGCAAGCATGCCGCCGTCCTTTAAGACACGCATACAATTTTTTGCATTTTCCAAATCGGTGGTAAACATGCTCTTGGGGATACAGCCTACCTTGCGGATAAGATTGCCCAAACGCTTATGATAAAAATACATCCTCGCCGTGATAAAGTGCGGATTGCTCTTTTTGATGATTTCCGCGGCGTAAATAAAGTCGATAAAGGAACCGTGGTTACATATGACAAGGCTGGGTTTTTCAAGCTTGCCCACCTTGTTTTCCAAACGGATTTTTATTTTCATCGCATACGCGCCGCCAACGAACACCGATAACAGTCGATACAGCCAGGGATTGTATTTCTTAGCGACCGTTTTAGAAGAGTACGGTTCGCTTTTTTGTTTCATAAACTCGTTCACCTTGGCAAATACCGCCGATTTATGCTTATAAAGCAAAATCAACAGCGCAACAAGCACCAAGAACACGAATATAGACAGCACCCAACTGGACGCGATTGCGATATGCCCAAGCCCTACCCCGATACAAATGGACGGGATTGCGCCAAGCGTGGTAAGCAGTATGTATTTAGGATACCTACCGTCCAAAGACGCCGTGAAAAAGCAAATTAAGCCGTACGGAATGGCAGGCAGGAAGTACAAAATGAATACAACGAGGGCAATTTTGTTAGAACGCCTTGCCGTTTCAAAGTCAAATTCCGCATTCTTTTCAAAGAATTCCTCCAAACGCTGCCCGTATACCTTATACAGGATATAAATAATCGTATTCCCGACGAATACCCCGGCAAGACAAACCAACGAGCCCGTCAAAAAGCCGAACGAAATCCCGCTCATGACTTGGACAGGCTCAGCAGGGAGCATGGTAAGTACGACTTGGAGCATAGACAAGATGCCAAACGTTAAGTACCCTTTATAGCCCAACCTACCCAAAGTATCCTGCAATTCTTCCTTCGTAATATCCTCTTGGAATATCTCCTTTAAGAGCAAGAAATTATCACCCGAAAAGAGGAATACCATCAGTCCCAAAAAGATGAAGATAAAGGCGATTGCCGAAAAGATTTTCAGTTTTTTGTTGCTTTTTTTATGTGCCATAACACCCACGCCCATATATTCTCTACATTATTATATTATCTCGTGGAAAATATGTCAAGCAAACGCACGCCTATATCACAATTTTCTATACAACCGTAAAATCGGGACTTTTGCAATCAAAAGCCCCGATTTTACATATTCAACGCGTACCTGTATTATAGATAGCCGTATTTTTTCCTTGTCGACAGCAAGAGAATGGCGGTGAGAATAAGCGTAACGCCTTCCGCCGCCGCAGAGGCAAGCCATATTCCGTCCACCGCAAGTACGAGCGGTAAAATAAGCACCGCCGCCACTTGAAAAAGAAAGGTTCTAAAAAAGGAAATGAGTAAAGACAACACGCCGTTGGAAAGCGCTGTATAAAAGGAGGAACAAAAGATATTCAAGCCCGCAAGCAAAAAGCTAAGGGCGTATATACGCAAGCCCCGCGTTGCCAAAAGGTGCAGCTCTCTATTCTCCCCCACGAATATGCGGGAAAGCGGAGAGGCAAATAGGCATCCCGTCAGCGTCATACACGCGCCCAACGCCGTCAATAGCAATAGGCTTTTACAGAATATATTTTTTAATTCCGCTTTGTTAGCTGCACCGTAATGAAAACCCACGATAGGCGCAACACCGATTGCATACCCGATAAATACGGCGATAAAGATAAAGCCGATATACATCATAATCCCATAGGCGGATACCCCACTGATACCGATATAACGCATAAGTTGCGCATTGTACAAAATGGTAACGACGGACAAGGCGATATTGGTCATCAGTTCGGACATGCCGTTGACGCATACCCCAAAAAAGACCTTTGCCTCGAAACGGGTTCCACCAAGCCGCAGCAAGCTGTCGTTTTTACGGAAAAAATATAAAAGTGGCAAGACTCCGCCCACGCATTGGCTAATCGCCGTAGCGATTGCCGCCCCTACAAGCCCGCCTTGAAAACCCGCCACAAACAGCGCGTCCAAAACGATATTACAAACCCCCGCGGTTACGGTTACGTATAACCCGCGTCGGGGCTTTTCCGCCGTTACAAAAAAGCCTTGAAAGGCATTTTGCAGCATAAAGGCGGGCAGAGCCGCCAAAATAATCCGCGCGTATACAACGCAGCAATCGATAAGCTCCGTTTTCTCGCTTGCGGACATCTCCTTTTCCGTTGCGGCAAACAGTTCCGCTACGGGGCGGGCAATCAAAATCCCCGTGAGGGATAATGCCACGCCTATCCCGACGGTTGCGTACACAAGCATGGAGAAGATACGGTTGGCACGCCTTATATCACCCTCGCCAAGAACCTTAGACACAGCTGCGTTGCCTCCCGTGCCCAGCATGAATCCCACCGACCCTAAAATCATGATAAGCGGATAAATAAGATTGAGCGCGGCAAACGGAATTGCCCCCGCAAAGTTGGACACAAAAAATCCGTCTACAATACCGTATACGGAAATAAACACCATCATCGCAACGGATGGCAAAACAAATTTTAGTAATTTGTTGTAAGTGAAATGCTCGGATAAATGAATTCTTTCTTCCATAACCGTCCCTGCTATCCCATAGAAAACCCGACTGCTTTCCGCAGCCGGGCTTGATTGAGTTCCCTAAAATTATTTATCCAAATCCAAGAGGTCTTGATATCTCTTTTGGAAACGGGTAACCGTCGCATCGTTGTTATATTCAAGGATGACTTTGTTTTGCTTTTCGCTTGCGTAATTGTTGTAAGCGGATTCCTTTACCGATTCGTAGAAGATGTTGGAGAAGGTACCTTCGATATCTTTCTCCGCTTCAACGTATCCGCCGTAAACGTCGCCGTCCGCACCGTAAGCAAACGAACAGTATACGATATGCCAGCCGTAATCGGTTGCGCAAACCATGTAGCTGCCTACGCCCTTCTTAACGACTTCTTGCGCCGCATACTCAAATTCCTTAACGAATTGCGTACCGTAGGGAGATACCGAATAGCCCATGTAGGTATTCAAGCAACCCGTATCCGTGCTGTACGCGAACATAAGCTCGTTAACAGCGGAAAGCGCTTTATATTGCTGAGTTTCGGGATTGAAGAATCCTGCCGCCGTTTGCGTTTCGGTGAAGTTGACTTGACCTTCGTAGTAAACGAACTTGCTATAGTCATACTCTCCCGTCGCCGTATCTTTATATTGCGTGGTTGCATAGTAGGGATGCGTAGCGTCGCCGCTTGCCTTCTCTAACGTCGTAGTGGTAACACCGTCTACCGCAGAGATTTGTTCTTCGAAAATTCCAATAAAATCATCGATGTTAATC
>JAZUQM010000086.1:0-7884 GCA_045605705.1 Candidatus Scatosoma sp. | reverse complement strand
AAAATTCTATATTCTTACTCGGCTAATTTTAATTGCAGCTAAAAGAGCCTTAAAATTGCTTTTAACGTCTTTCGCATTAACCAAATTAGCTTTACACTAATATGAAAAATCTTTTGCCTTTCGTACTCGTCTTTATTTTCCAAAAATAAAAACATACTATTTGCTATGCAGTTGTTAATCTTCTTTATGCCCTTCTCAACAGAGTCGGGGGTGTCGAAAATAAGCTCTCGCTCATCGACAGCTTAAACATAATACCATTTCACAGGGATATTGTCAAGCGTTTTTTTCAAAAATTCAAAACTTTTTCAATTTTTTTTAACTTTTTTTATTTTTATGAAAATTCGCGCCTTTATACATTATTATATAAATAATATAATTATCCCTGAAAAACGCTTGACAATTTTTTCTGCACGCACTATAATAAAAACTGATAATTTTATAGGAGTAACCCTTAGGATAAACATGACCATTCGTCTTTGAGAAAAAAAGTATAGTTCAACCGCCCCTCGACGGGCGATTTTGTCTTGCATTTTTTTGATTTGACGAACGTTATTCTATCGTAAAGCAATTTACGCGCTTTTTCCGTGTATGCAGACAGAATACGTCCGCATACATTTTTTTGTTTTTAGGAGTCTATATGAAACATATTTTTAAGGACATGAAGAAATATATTCGTCCGTTCTTTTTTGCCTTTTTGCTAAACGTACTTTCCACCCTTTGCATGGTGGCGCTGCCTACGCTGATGACCAAGGTCGTTGACCACGGCATCAACGCGGGTAATTTAACCTACGTCTATACCGCGTGCGCGCTTATGGCAGTCGTAACCGTGGCGGATGTAATTTTGACTATATTTTCCATTAAGCTTATCAACAATGCAACCTTGGATTTTAACCATAGCTTGCGAACAAGGGTGTTTGATAAAATTCTTGCCATGCCCACGAAAAGCTTAAAAGAGTACTCCACGGGTACGCTGTTGACCCGCTCCATCGACGACGTGGACCGTATCGTCGACGTTACGGGTTCTCTCCCTTCCCTTCTCGCATCCATACCCATTACCTTAATTGCAGGTACGGTGCTCGCCTTCCGCCAATCGCCGATTTTGGCAGGCGTGCTGTTGGCGTTTACTCCGCTTGTCGTGCTAGTCGTATTTTTATGCGAGCACAACGTACATAGACACTGGGTCGTTGCGGACGAACAAATCGACAAACAAAACTCGCTTATACGGGCACGACTTTCGGGCATCCGCGTTGTCCGCGCTTTTAACCAAGAACAAACGGAACAGGCAAAAATTGAAAAGGCAACCCGCACCATGTCTAAGAGCATGGTGCGCGGAAACATGCATTCCGAGTTGGTTGCACCCGCATCCATGCTTGTACTCAATATCGCGACCGTGCTTATCATCGCGCTCGGCGCGAAACAAATCACACGCCCCGACAGCCTCTTGACAGCAGGCGGGGTGCTTGCCGTCATCGAATACGTGGGTATGATCACTTCGGGCATTTTGAGCATCTCCTATTTCCTTGCGCAAATCCCCCGCTTCCGTACGAATTGTATGCGCATCTCTCAAATTTTATCCACGGAGAACGAAAACGACGGCTTTACACAAGAGGAGCTGCCCGCGGACGGCAGTATCCGTTTGGAAAACGTCGGGTTCTCCTACACGGGCGATGGGCTTGCCCTCTCGGGGGTTTCCGCAAGCATTAATACAGGTGAAACAGTGGCGTTTATCGGGGGCACGGGCGCAGGCAAAAGCACCCTTGCACGCCTGATATGTGGTTTGGAAAAACCGACGGAAGGGAAAATCTATTTCGGGGATAAGAACATCGCCGATTACCCTCCAAGCGCAATCCGCAAGTGCGTTTCTTTGGTACGGCAACGGGATTTGGTATTTTCGGGCGCACTGAAAAAGAGCTTAGACGCCGAACAAGAGCTTACGGAGGCAGAGCTCCTTTCCGCGCTTTGCGACGGTCAGCTAGAAAGCTTTGTACAAGAAAAGCCCGAGGGGCTTGACTTTGCCGTTACCGAACGCGGAGGCAACCTTTCGGGCGGACAAAAACAGCGTGTATGCATCTCCCGCGCACTGTTAAAGGACGCACCCATGTACGTGTTTGACGACAGTTTCTCCGCACTTGACTTCCTCACGGAGGCACGCCTGCGCGCGCGCTTGAAAAAACGGCTTGCGGGAAAAACACAAATCATCGTTACCCAACGCGTTTCCACCGCCAAGGCTTGTGATAAGATTTTGGTGTTTGACGGGGGCAAGCTCGTAGCGGTTGGCAGACATGAAGAATTACTAGAAAAGTGCGCGCTGTACAAAGAAATTTATCTTTCCCAAACGGGAGGTGAACTTGCATGAAAGTAAAACAAGAAAAAACGGGCGCCATTTGGGCACTCAAGCGCATGGCGCGCGATTTAATTCATTTGAAAGGTTGGCTTTTGCTGATTTTCATATGCGCGGTAGGCGTAATTGCCTGCAACGTAATTTCACCAAGGCTACTCGGTTCGCTAGTGGGCACAATCAGCGATTATTCCCTCGCGGGCGGGGACGCGCAAGTCTTTTTACAAAGCTTGCGAAAGCCTATGCTGTTTTTGCTGCTTACCTACGCCTTTTACGCCGTCTTTTCATGGTCGAAAGCTTACTTTATCAATCACGCCATGACAAATAAAATCACGGCGGGAAAGCGGATTCAACTCGCGGATAAAATTTCTAGGCTCCCCCTTTCCTATCTTGATAAAACTACGACGGGGGAAATTCTTTCCCGTGTACATAACAACGTAGGCACGATGGGCTGGAATATCCACGAAACCATAGACGTCGTCGTCATGGGCGGTTTACAAATCCTCGTTATGGCGGTAATGATGCTTGCGGAAAACGCGCTCATCGCAGCCATGGTACTCCTGCTTACCCCTTTATCCGCCGTCCTCGCGACGGTTATCGCCAAAAAGAGCGCTAAAGAGTACGACCGCTTATGGGAAGAATACGACGCGCTTTATACCTACGCGGAAGAAACCTTCGGGGGCTTGGAAACGGTAAAAAGCTTTACAATGGAAGACGTAAGAGCAAAGGAGTACGCCGATATCAGCGCGCGGCTTGTTGCAATCAATAAAAAGGCGGGTTTCCTGTCCGGTTTGGTACAGCCCCTTGTCGCGCTCGTCAACCACCTTTCCTTTATCGTGGTTTGCTTGGTCGGCGGATACTTGGCTATCAGCGGTAAAATGAACGTCGCAACCATCGTTACGCTGATTATGTATTCTAAAAATTTTTCCTCCCCTATCATGCTGATTGCAAACGGGTTCTCTTCGGTACAGCTTTTGAGCTCGTCCGCGAAAAAGGTCTACGAGTTTTTGGACGAAGAAGAAATGTCTGAGCAAAAGGATGGATTTCCCTCGCCCGTGCGCGGAGAAGTACGTTTCGAGGACGTGGAATTTGCCTACGTTGAAGGCAAACCCGTCATTAAAGGTTTATCTTTAGAAGCGCAGGCAGGACAAAGAATTGCCATCGTCGGCCCTACGGGAGGCGGCAAGACCACACTTGTAAACCTTTTGATGCGCTTTTACGACCCGCAATCGGGCAGGGTGCTAATCGACGGGCAAGACGTTGCGCATATCAACCGCGAAAATTTACGTGAAAACGTGTCCATGGTCTTGCAGGATACTTGGCTGTTTAACGGCACGGTAGCGGAAAATATCGCCTACGGCAAAGAGGGCGCAACCCGCGAGGAAATAGAAAACGCCGCAAAATCGGCGTTTGCGGACGGATTCATCTCACTCCTGCCCCATGGCTACGATACTGTGCTTACAGACGAAACGGCGCTCTCAGGCGGGCAAAAACAGCTGCTTACCATCGCCCGTGCTTTCCTTTCGGATACGCCTATCCTCATTTTGGACGAGGCAACCTCGGACGTGGATACGCGTACGGAGATCTATATCCAAAAAGCCATGGAAAAGCTGCAGCGGCAGAAGACCTGCTTCGTTATCGCCCATCGGCTTTCCACCATCGTCCATGCCGATAAGATTTTGGCAATCGCGGGCGGTGAAATCGTGGACGTGGGCAAACATGAAGAGCTGCTTGCCAAAAAGGGCTTCTATGCCGAGCTTTGGAACAGCCAATACGCAAATCAATAAAAATATCCCCGCACAAGTTTGTGCGGGGATATTTCGTTAAAAGTCTTGCTTGCGGGCTTTTCGCCAAGCCTCGCGCATTGCATACCAATTTTGAGATACGCTTTCTTCATACAAAGCTTGCCACTCCTTAAAACCAACGTCCTCACCCTCATTGCCATACGAGGCAAATTTCCAAAGGCGAATCTGACAAATTTGCTCCGGGGTAGCGCTTTCTTTTTTCAAAAGGATAAATGCCTTTTCAAAGAAATTATACAGTACGGAAACGGAAATTTTCGCATTTTCTATCATAGACAAAACTTGAACGTCCGTTTCTCCCGATTTCAAATCCTCCAGCTGCGCGATAATCTCATCTATAAGCTGTTTTCGCTGCGCTTGCGTCTGTACGTTTTCAAGGGCAGCGGCGTTCTCCTGTAAAGCTTCCAGCTTTTCCTGCTGCGCGGTTTTTTCTTCCGAGAGATAAATCCCCATAACCTCCAACAAATCCTCGATTTGCTTGGATAAGGTTTCGTGAAGCTGTCTTTCAAACCTATTCAAAATCTCCTCGTTTTCCGCGATTTTAGCCGCCTTAAGCTCCTGCTCCTTTCCGTCAATCAAGGTATACAGCTCCCGTACGGATACGGTGGCATAACGGTCTTCTTCTAAAACCCCGCCTAATGCAAGATAGGAAAGAATAAGCCCGTATTTTTGGGTGTTAATCCCGTACTCTTTAGCGCCCGCTTCAAGATTTGGATTACTTATCCCCGCAATCACCACCCCGCGAAGCTTGTTTTTTATAAAGCTATTCGCAAGAGCTCCGCGGATTGCGTCCGTCATCGCCGCATCCTTTTCACCATCCTCGGAAAGAGCGGTTACCAGCATAGCATTATCCTCCCGCCCGCGGGCAAAATACCCCATAGCATAGCAGCGTTCAAAGAGTATATCCGCCGCCTCCTGATAAGATTTATCCGTAAGCTCCAAGCCGATAAGCAGGGCTTTGCCATCGTCGTTTAAGCCAACCGCCGAGGTTACAACCCCCTCCTCGTTATAGGCAACCTCCACGGAAGGATTAACGTCAAGCACAAAGTATCCTTTCGAGAATTTAAGCTTGCTCTCAAATATACCGCATATCCCACCGATTAAAAAACCGACGGCAAGAGACAGTGCCAAAAAGCCCGCTAAAATCAACGCCGTAAACCTAGTTTTTCTGCGTGAAGAATGCGTATTGCTCCCATCCGCAGTAGCCCCGACAAGAACCTCCTCCGTTTGCGCCAGCTTGGACTTTTCACAGCGCGCAAACATCGTAGAGAAATCG
Organism: Candidatus Scatosoma sp.; assembly: GCA_045605705.1. Classification (GTDB taxonomy): domain Bacteria; phylum Bacillota; class Clostridia; order Christensenellales; family Borkfalkiaceae; genus Scatosoma. The sequence continues at coordinate 2,468 of JAZUQM010000086.1, read as the reverse complement.
GCGGGAGAAATACTTTCGATTTCTTTTTTCAGTTGTCTTTCAATCGAACGCTTTTTCATCCTTCCACCTCCACGTAGTTTCTTAACGTTTTCAAAGCCTCCGCATATCGCCAGGATACCGTACCCCTTGGCATTTGCAAAAAGTCAGCGATTTCTTTTGTTTTTGCCCCGGAGTTTTTCATAAGTACGATTTGTCTATCCAACTCGCTTAACCGTTCCAAGGCAACGGATAAAAGCAAGCCTTCTTCTACCTGTGTTTCTATCGTATATTCCCCGCCTAGCGGTTCGTTTTCAAAGAAGTCCACCGCCACCTCTCGCTTACGCCGACGCAGCTCGTTTAACGCCTTATGCTTGGCAATCGTCAGCACCCATAGCTTTAAGCCGTTACCGCGGAACTCGCCTATTCTCTCCCAAACGGACACGAAGGTGTCTTGCGACAACTCCTCTGCAACCGCACGGTTTTTGAGTATCGAAAGACAAACGGAGTATACGATTTTACGGGTTTTCTCGTACAACTCGGCAAACGCCCTTTCGTCCCGCTTTATAATTTTTTGCGCCAAGTGGTCTAACGTCATGCTTCTTCCTGCCTATCAAGGTAATATGCCTCGGGTTACCGAGGCATTATCACCGTATCCGCTCTCTTAGTGTCTTCTGTCATCCTTCATGCCTTGGAATTTATCCTTCGCATGTTCCATTTCCTCTTCCATGAGATCCAAAACGGTATCTCTCAAGCCTTCCAAAACCTCTTGCGAAAGACCAAGCATGATTTTTTCATCCGCCGTAAGCTCTGCAGCTTCGCGCATATCCTCCAGCTTATCCTCTTCCGCTTTAAGGAATTCTTCCAACTCGCCAAGCGTCGTAACCGCTACGGGTTCTCCCCAAGCCGCTTCAATTGCAGCCAAATCTTCCTCGGTTAATACGTAGTTGTCTTCGTCGTATGCCTCGAAAATTTCCTCAATCTTATCCTCCATTTCTTCCTTCTTATCCGATTCGAAACGGTGGTGGAAATTGTCGTCCAAATAATCCTCAAAATCCTTCATCCCCCAGTTATGCTCGGGTTTTTCACCAATGGGACCGTCGGGCTGTTGATCGCCTTGAGGAGGTTGCTGCCCGTTATCTTCGGGGGGCTGATGTCCTTCGAATAAACCGAAAATTTCTTCCATATCTTCAGGACTGATTACTGCGTTTTTCGCCGTTTTTTCAATGTCGTGCTCCACTTTCTTCAAGGCAACGAAACGCTCCCATGCCGCTACGTATTCTTCGCCGTACACAGCCGCCATTTGACTTTGCGCAAGATGCTTCGCCTCTTCATATTTTTCTTGGAAGAGCTTTTCCATTTCATCGCCGATTAAGCCTTCAAACTGTTCCGCCAATTCGTCAAGCATATCCGCAAGCTCGTCAACCTTCATACTTGCGCCGATTTCATAAGTCATGGTATCGTCGTATTCCATAATCGCTTCAATCAAGCGCAGCTTAGAGGGCGTAAGTCCCGCGTACTTTTCCGCGTCCTCACCTTGCAAATCTTTCACTTTACGCTCGTCGCCAGAACGGGGAACGTTGTTGACCTTTGCCTTATCGCTGCCCTTTTCCGCACCGCGTTTTGCCATTTCCTCTATCATTTCAATGATTTCGGCTTTATCCGCCGTAACACTGATTTTTACGTCGTCGTTTTCTTCGGTGAGATAGCCGAGCTCTTCCGCAAGCTCTACAATCTTTTGCAAAGCTTCTTCCACGCTCATATCTTCAAAGTTTTCACCGCTCAAAAGCACTGCCGCGTCGTCGTTTCCCGCCTTCACCGTTACAACGGTTTCACCGTCTACGACAAGCTCCACGGTAGGATTGATATCTACGGCAAGATAGGAGTACCCCGTAGCCGCCGCTTGCCCCGCAGAGGAATCCGGCTGCGTGCTTTCCCCCGTCAGCCCCATACACGCCGTCATAGAAAACGACATACAACCCGCCAAAAGACCTGCTATCCATCTCTTCGCATTTTTTTTCATAGTTATTTCCATCCTTTATATTTTTTTGTGTTGGCTACTGCCCTTTACACTAATATAGACACTTCAAAAATCAAAACGGTTGGTAAAATTTGAAAATTTTTTATATTTTTTTTACCTCGCGCGCGTATACATTATTATTTAACCACTTAAAAAGCACGCATGCCTTCGACATGCGCGCTCTTTCCTACTTATTTGCAACCACTGCAGGTTTTACAATTCCCCGTGCATTTCTTACTCGATTGCCCCGTGGACGAATACATCGTACCCGTATAGTCCCGTTCAGTTTCTCCGCCGCAATCGGGGCAAAGCACTTTATCCGTGTATACTTTCACAAGCTCCTCAAAGCGTTTTTGACAGTTTTTGCATTTGTACTGTAATAAGGGCATACCTCTTTTCTTCCTTACTTTTTATACTATTATACACCCTATCCTTGATTTTCGCAAGCAATTTTTTCATAAAATTGCTTTCC
>JAZUQM010000085.1:0-4487 GCA_045605705.1 Candidatus Scatosoma sp. | reverse complement strand
GGTTAGTTGTGAGTTCGATTCTCGCTGCGGGTACCACATATTTATACAAAAGACGAGGGAGAACCAGTATGGCAACGGTAGACGTGCAGGGAACGAGGTTTTCGTTTTCTTTACTGCCCCTAAAAGCGTTTTCAAGCGGTCGGTATGCACATGCCCGTATTGAAATCCAAAACGAATACGTACATTTCGGTTATACGTTAGAGAAGCTTTTGAGGGAAGACGTGGAAGAATGGATTTTTTGCATGTTCCGTTTGCTTGCAGGCGCGTACGCGAAAGAATATAACCTGCATTTCGAAAGGACGGGTATTCGCGTGGATTTATACGCTCATACCGAAAACGGATACGAGGTGCCTCGAGAACAGCGGAGAAAACACGACTGCGTCATGCTCATTCACCTTGCGCTTCAATCGGCAAAGGGAAGCTTTTTGGGCGGGGCGCAGTCCTTTATGCTACATAGGCGTGAGATAGAGGCGTTTGCCACCGCGCTTAGGGAAGAGTTTTATCAAGTCTTCGATAAATACGCGCGGGGTAAAGGGCAATATCTATTCGTCGGCGTAAGTCCCTTAGGCTATAAGGGTTGCAATTATTGGTACCTTGACCCGTTTGGAAAGGCGAAGGCGGGCGATTACGTATGGGTGCGTATGGGCAGGCATAATACGGAGCAGCTCGTATTCGTAGATAGCGTTCGGTATTTTACGGCGGATACTGCGCCATATGAGCCGGAAAGAGTTCGGCAGGTGCTTCGATTTGCATTAGAGGAAGAAAAGAAAGAAGAAAAAGAGATATAAGGAGATATATCATGAAAAAACTTTTAGCATTTTTGGCATCCTTAAGTTGCGTGCTTGGGCTGACCGCTTGCGACGCAGTTAGCGGGCTGTTTGATAAACTCAACGGCTCCGAGCAAAGCGAAAGCATGAGCGATTCGAGCGTAGAGGACAGTTCTCAAGAGGACGGCATTTCTGCGGAAACACTGGCGATTATCGGTCAAGTAAGACAAAAAAACAATTTTACGGCGTTGCTTGCGGAAAACGATACGTTGTACTTGGATCATAAGGTTTACGACGATGAAAACGTATTATCGCGCGCGGACAGCTATTATTATAGTAAGGACGCAAACGACAAGTTGACCTTGGATTATAAGCAAAGAAAGGGGGTAGACGAGGTTTCTTATCTCGCTTCGTACATAGGGGATATGTGTTACGTAACCTACGATGACGGTAGTATGGCGTTAGAGATTTCTCCCGATGGTGATTTTACCTCCGTGATGCTTGGGCTTGGGGAAACGGTGTTTGCAGGACAAACGCTGGATGGGGAAGCGGTAGTTACCGAGGAAACGGTTACCCTTAAAACCAAGAAAAAGATAGCCGTGTCTGGAGACAGTAAATCCCCCTATACCTATGCGTACACCTACGTTTTCGACGCCGATGATATGCAAATCGTAAGCGTGGATTATACGGTAACGAATAAAAAAGACGTACAAACGGGCAAGGGCGACGTTGTTTTCTCTATTAACGAGTTGGAGTATACTCCCGATCGCACTGCTTACGAAACGCTTGAAAACGCAGCGGATAAAGACGAGTTAACCGTAGTGTACAATCCCAAGACCGCGCAGGAGCGAGAGGAAGTCTACGAGCTTTCCCGTTCCGCCCAAATCACGCTTGGTGTGGATAGCAACAACAAGCCTTATTCCTTTTATAAGAATAGAGGTTGCTCTAAGGATATTGAAAACTTGGCGCTGTACTGGGCTGGACAGGAGGATTTAACGGTATACGCAACGGAAACCAAACCTCAAATTCCTTTTGAGTACACGCTTACGGAAGAATATCTTGCCGAATATGCGGAAATGGTAGAAACGTTTGAAACCTTGGCGCTTGAGGGTACGGACACCGTTAATATTGAAATCGCTTATGCGGATATGTGGGACGGCTTCGAGTATATCGTTGCACAGTACCAGATTTCCATGGTGCTTTACTATTCCAACATGAGCGACCAAGCCTTGGTGGATAACTACGTAGAAGCAGAGGCGGCGTACCATGACGTTTATAACGGATACATGGATACCCTGCGTACGATTAACGATTCGAATTCCCCCTATAAGGAAACTTTCTTTGCGGGTTGGACGGAAGAGGATTTTGCGCAGCTTGAGGTAGACAATGAAACGGAAACGACGCTTCAGTCGCAAATTAGCGAGCTTGAGAGAGCGTACGAACAAATGGACCCTCATTCTAATGAAGCAAACGAGCTGTATACGCAGGTCGTAGCGAAATATCAAGAAATTGCCGCGCTCTATGGGTATGATAACTACTACGATTATGCGGCATTGAACGTTTACGGACGTAATTATACGAAGGAGCAGCGTGAAAGTTTCCGTACCTACGTAGCACAGTACGTAGCGCCTCTCGTGGAGGAGATGTGTATTCGCTTCGACAATCTGTACGGCTCTATTCAGGCGTATGAATACAATACGTTTGCCAACATTGCGACCAATGATTACAGAAAGGTTGCTCCTCAATACCTGGAGGGGTATATTGCGTCCTTCGAGGGTAGCTTGAACAAGAAGATGAACAGCCTATTTGATAAGGAAGCAGCGTTCTTCGCGACCGAGGCGGGCTGTCTTGACGGCGCACATGCCAACTATATCGATTACTATGAAGAGGCATATACCTACTTTGGCTTAGGGTATCAAAACCTTCTTACCGTTGTCCACGAAATGGGACATTATATCTCTTTCTACGAATACGATAACTCGGCATTGCCTTTCGATTTAGCGGAAGTGCATTCGCAGGGGAACGAGTGGCTGATGCTTGCTTATTTGAGAAATAAGATTAGCAACAAGAACGTCTTTAACGCGCTTGAGCTTTACAGGGCACTCAACGGTATGTGGATTATTTTGTACGCAACCATTGTGGATGAATACGAGGAGCTTGTTTATACGGCGGAAACGCCCGTAGCTGCGGACGGACTTCAAGCGATTATGGATCAGGTCATCGCCAAATACAACGTCGACTGGGAGATCATCGGCAATGACCCTTTCCAGTATGCGCAGCTTGTTACCGTAACCTCGCCCGTGTACTATTTGAGCTATGCGACGTCCGAGGCGGCGGCAATCAGTTTGTACTTGGTTGAGGCAGAACAGGGCTACGTTGCTGCACAGGAAGTGTTCCGTAAATTACAAGAAGAGGTTGACCTTTCTAAATCGTTTGCGGAAATGGTTACGGGGGTAGGCTTGCTTGACCCCTTCGCGGAAGAAACCTACGTAAAATTTGTTGAAATATTTGGGGAAGAGGCATAACCTTCTATAAGGTTATCCTGTTGGATAAAGAATGACAAGGGCGTCTTATAGATAGACGCCCTTGTTAAAAATAGGAATGAAAAGGAAATTACTTATGAAACGCAACTTGTATACATTTTTAAGTTTTGTTTGTATTTTTGTATTTAGCGCCATACTTTTTTGCGGCTGTACTTCGGGGAACGCTAAGGCGTCCATTTTGGAAAAGACGGACACCATGGTCGTAATTAAGGTGGAAAAAGTGGAGGAAGAGACTACCTTGTTGGGGGTTATGGAAACGCTCAAAGAAAAGGGCAAGTTAGACTTCAAGGTGGTAAACGGTATGATAACCGAAATCAACGGCGTGGAAAACCCTGCGGACTTTTCCTCGTGCTGGATGCTGTACACGAGCGATAGCGAGCTTTCGAGTACGGAATGGGGTACGGTGGAGTACGACGGTAAAACGCTTGGCGGCGCAATCGTGGGTGCACAGTCTCTCACGGTAAAAGAGGACGCGTACTATGTTTGGAGTTTTCAATCCTTTTAATTTATGAAAAACGAGGAAAAAAAATTACATAGAAAGTTAGTATTGCGCTCGGCGAAAGAGAGTGCCTACGTTGCAGTATTCGTGGCGCTCTTGATTGCTGTACAGCTCGCATTATCGCTATTGCCCGGGATAGAGCTCGTTACCGTTTTGTTCATTGCTTTTGCCTTTGTATTTGGAAAGGGCATGGGCATGGCTGCGGCGACAGCTTTTTCGCTTATACGGCAAATCGTGTTCGGCTTTTTTCCTAACGTCCTGGTCGTATATTTGGTGTATTATAATTTGTTAACCGCCTTGTTCGGCTTTTTAGGGAAACGGTTTTCTACACCGAAAGGAAAAATGGTGATTCTTGTGGCGGTTGCTTGCGTGTGCACGGTATTTTTTACTTTGATTGATTGTGTAATTACGTCGCTTTGGTATGCTTATACGAGGGCCGCCGTAAGGATATATTTCAAGGCTTCGCTCACTTTTATGATACCGCAGGTCGTTTGTACGGCTGTTAGCGTAGGCGGGCTATTCTTGCCCTTATACGCGGTTTTTTCTCGTTTGAAGTAAAAGAACGGTGCGTTAATGGCGATAAACAGCTAGTAAGTTCGGGGAAATATTATTGTATCCCATTGAAATGCATTTTGCTGGATATCTTTAGGATATATACTTATATTAGATGGTTAAAGG
>JAZUQM010000084.1:0-6907 GCA_045605705.1 Candidatus Scatosoma sp. | reverse complement strand
CCCTTCTTCGGTAGAAAACCAGTCCCCCACCAGCGTTTCGCCGCTGCGAACCTCTTCCCCGACTTTCTTTAGGGGCGTGCCGCGTAATACCGTCATCGCTATAATTTTCCCCGTGCGCGCAGACTGCATGCAGCCCGTTTGGATTTCATTTTCCAAAAAGGGACTCGTTTGCACCTCTACCACTACGCGGTGTCCGTTCTTTTTTACGGAAACGTACTCTACTCCGTTTAAGGCAAGAAGCTTGGCGCTTATCCAATCTTCCCGCCCCGATTTATAGAGCGTAAAAGGACGAATGCCCGCCTCGTCTAAGATGATTTTGACTTCGCGCGCATAACCTTTCGCCCCCACGGTTTCCACCTCGAAAACGAGAGGCTGGCAGGCAAGCGTTACCGCCATACACACCAAAAAACCGAGGACTAAGCCCGCCCGCTTTTGAAGGGCAGTTACCACTTTTCCAAGCCCGACAGAGCCTTTATGCGTTACGGTGTAGGCGCTTTGCGCACCTTTATTATAACACACGTTTGGATAAATTGCAAAAACTTTTTCTATATCTTTTCTTTTTACGTATAAAAGTATTTGATTTTTTTCGGTTTTTTTTGCGTTATAGACCCCTATCCCCGCTCTTTTGAGGCGCAAAAGCGCCCGCTCGGGCATAATCCCTTGTAAGAGAATGCGTTCCTTTACCCCGTCAAACAGCCCCATGTTCCACCTTAATGACATGGATTTGCCCTACGAGCTGTAAATCGCCGTCGCAGTATTTTTTGATAGAGAGATTTTGCCCCTCCACCTCCACTGTTTCCCGTGGGAAATGCACGACGACGTGTTCGGGAGAAAAATCGCCTACCGCTTTCACGCCCTCGAAATACCCGCCCCCGTTAGGGATAAAGATACATCTCGACAGTGCCGCACCGTCCGTGTTTTTGAAAATTTCTTCATACAATCGCATACTTAAGGTATATGCGCCATTACCCCAAGATATGCTCTAAATCCTCGCGCGTTCTTACCGCGTCGTCCGTTTTGCAAACGATGGTCAAAACGTCGCCGCTTTTCAGCAGGGTATCCCCCTCGGGCAAAATGAGCTCTTCCCCGCGGTGAATTTCCTTTACTCTCGCACCTGCCGGCCACAAAACGTCCCTGACCTCTCGCCTGTCGGCGATAGAACGAGGCTCGACAGTAAAGGTAAATACTTCACGCACCGCGCGCTCGTGAATACCCGCCTCGTGCTCGTACTGCTCTAAAAGCTCTTCGTAAATGCCGTCCGTCCTCGACATTTCACCGATAATATATCCAAGTGAAACGGCGATAATAACGGGGAGCAAGGGAGCAAAACTGCCCGTGAATTCGCAAATCATAATAATCGAAGTGATGGGCGCTTTCACGACGGTAGTAAAAAACGCCGCCATACAAATCATCACCATCAAATCGCAGTACTGTGCCATGTCGGGGGTGATTTTCAACCACAAGCCGTTCAACAATCCGCCGATACACGCGCCGACCGCAATAATAGGGATAAAGATTCCGCAAGGTATGCCCGCGCCAACGTTGACTGTCGTAATTAAAAATTTCAACACTAAAACAATAAGCAGCGTCCACCCCAAAGTCAACCCAAACGCGCTCTCGGTCGTAGGCTCTATCGCCCCGCCCAGTGTACCCAGGGATTCGATGAGCTCGTGTCCGCCGCCCATAACGCCCGCCGCCGCAAAGGACACCGCGCCGCCTAAAAAGACGGCGATCGCAATTCGCACACCATAGGTATACCGCTTATCCTTAAAGGAAATTTTCCGCATGAGCCTACGCATAAGAAAACACGCTTTATAGAACGCAACGCCTAATCCCCCGCAAATGACACCCGCCATAATGACGAACCCGTAGTAGCGAATGGGCATTTCATTGAAAATATAGGAATGGAATGCGCTTTGGATTTCCATACCGAGCATACGGTAGATAAGCGAACGGGTCAACATGCCGAAAATAACGGACGAGAACGCGCAAATAAACACTTCGGGGGTAAATCTTTTATGCGCCTCCTCAAAGGCGAACGCCATACCCGTTAAGGGAGCGTTGGAAGCAACGGCAAGACCCGTACACGCCCCGCCCGTAATTTGATATTTGCGTATCATGGCGTCCCGCTTCAAGCCCGAGGAAACGCCGTCGCCCGCAGTTGCGCCAATGAGCACGCTCGGTCCTTCCGCGCCGATAGAAAGCCCTAAAAAGATACTTACCAAGCTCGCCGCAAACATCGCCGTCAAATCCCTGTACCACTTAAAGGGCACGATTCCGCGCGAACCGCCCTCCGCCTGCGGAATCCCGCAACCGCGAATGACCGAGGAAATATTGACGAGTACGCCGATCACAAACGCGCCTATCCCAAGCAGCAATACGAGCAAGGGGATAAATACGGGGTTCGCTCTTACGTACGCGTAAAAATTACGCGAAATATGTTCCCCCTCGTGCACGAGAATATTGAACGCGGTAACGATTGCGCCCGCGAAAATACCCGTCAAGCTGCCTACGATAATCAGCTCGATAAAGCTACGGTAAAGATTCCCTTTGTTTTTCTTTTTTTCTTTGGTTTTTTCACTCATACAAATTGTCCGTTGTACAGCGCGGCATACGCGCCGTTTGCCTTTTTAAGTTGTTCGTGCGTGCCCTGCTCGACCACGCTCCCCTTTTCCATAACCAAGATACAGTCCGCATTTACAATCGTGGAAAGTCTGTGCGCAACGATAAAGGAGGTTCTTCCCGTCATCAGCGTTTCAAACGCGTCCCCAATCTTCCGTTCCGTTCTCGTATCAATGGACGAGGTCGCCTCGTCTAAAATCAGCATGGGCGGTTTTGTCAACATAATACGCGCAATACAAAGCAGCTGCTTTTGTCCCTCGGAAAGGGACGCGTTTTCGCCAAGCACGGTATCATACCCCTTTTCCATACGCTTGATAAAGCTATGCGCGTGCGCCGCTTTTGCCGCCGCTATCATTTCCTCGTCCGTCGCCTCGGGCTTGCCAAGCTTTAAGTTCTCCCTCACCGTACCGCTCTTTAGCCACGTTTCCTGTAATACCATGCCGTAGCTTCCGCGTAAGGACTTTCTCGTAAGCGTACGGATATCCTCGCCCTCAACGCATACCTGCCCCTCATCTACGTCGTAAAACCGCATCAGCAGGTTGATAAGGGTGGTTTTTCCCGCACCCGTTCTGCCGACGATAGCCACTCTTTGCCCCTTTTCCACCGACAAGGAAAGTCCCTCGATCAACGGTGTTTCAGGGCAATAGGAGAACGCTACGTTTTCCAACGCCACGTTACCCTCTACACCGTCAAGACTGCGGTTACCCGTATCGGGAGCTTCTTCTTTTTCGTCGATAAGCTCGAAGATACGCCCTGCGCAAACGAACGCGCTCTTCAGCTCGGTAATGACGCCCGAAATCTCGTTAAAGGGTTTGGTGTACTGATTTGCATAGGATAAAAATTTAGTCAGTCCGCCGACGGTAAACACACCGCCGACAACGTCACACGCCCCGACAAGGGCTACAAGCGCATACACGAGATTATTGATAAATCGCGTGCAAGGATTGGTAAGCGAGGAATAGAAGGTCGCCTTCATGGTCGCCTTTTCCAAACGAGCGTTAATCTCGTCGAATTTCTCGGCATTTTCGTCCTCGTGCGCAAATGCCTGTACCGTTTTCATACCGCCAATCGCCTCTTCCGTGAAGGCGGTTTGTTCCCCCCTCGCGCGGGTTTGCTCTTGGAAGTATTTGTGCGTATGCGTCGCCAAAAATTTGGCTACGAACAGGGACGCGGGGGTTACCAACACCACGATAACGCCGATTTTGAGGTTGGTTGCAATCATGAACGCAATCGTACCTAAAATGGTCATTATTCCTGTGAAAAACTGCGTAAAGCCCATCAGCAATCCGTCCGCAAATTGGTCGGCGTCGGCGATTACCCTGCTCACCGTATCCCCATGGGAGTGCGTATCGATATAGCTTAAGGGGAGCGCGCCGATTTTATAAAACGCGTCCCTTCGAATATCCCGTACGACGTTGCAGGAAATTCGATTGTTGCAAACGCTAGTCAACCACTGCGAAACCGCCGCAACCCCTACTGCGATTAAAATCTTAATAAAAATCTCTTTCAGGCTTGCCCATTCCACGCCGCTTTCCATAATGCAGTCGATTGCGTCGCCAAACAGCACGGGCACGAACAAGGTCGCCGCCACCGTCGCCACGGAAAAAAGCAAAGACCCTGCAAGGGAAATCGGGTATCTGCCTACGTAGCGCAAAATGCGTTTTAAGGTGCTCGTTTTCATACGCCCACCTCCCCGTCCGCTTCATACTGCGAAAAATAAATTTCACGGTAAACCTCGCAGGCGCGCATCAATTCCTCATGCGTACCCATACCTACGGCTTTGCCATCGTCAAGCACGATAATCTTATCCGCATTCAAAACGGAAGAAGCGCGTTGAGATACGATAAATACGGTACTATCCAACGCCGCAATCCCTTTACGGAGCGCCGCGTCCGTGGCATAATCCAATGCGGACGACGAGTCGTCCAAAATCAAAATTTCAGGATTTCTAACGAGCGCGCGGGCAACCGTCAAGCGCTGTTTTTGCCCGCCGGAAAAGTTTTTCCCGCCCTGTTCTACGGGTGCGTCCAACCCGCCTTTTTCCAAAATAAAATCCTCCGCCTGCGCAATCCGCGCCGCTTGCATAAGTTCCTCGTCCGTAGCGTCCGCCCTGCCCCAAAGCAGGTTTTCGCGTACCGTGCCCTTGAAAAGCTGTGCCTTTTGCGGGACTACACCGATTTTCTCGCGAAGATAGCCTTGCAGGCTTTCCGCGCGCACGTCCTTGCCTTCGATAAGCACCTTCCCCGCGCTTACGTCATAGAAATGGGGAATAAGGTTGACGAGGGTCGTCTTACCCGAACCCGTACCGCCGATTACCCCCACCGTTTCTCCGCGCTTTACGGAGAAGGACAAATTTTCAAGCGCCTCGTCCGCACCCTCGTTATAACGTACGCTAACCCCCTCGAAACGGATAAAATCGCCGTTCGCCTCGTGCACGGTAGGTTCGCTAAGTATCTGCAAGGAGGGCTGCATGGCAAGCACCGCCTCGATACGGTCCGCACTCGCCCACGCCTTGGCTACCGTTACGATAAGGTTGGCAAGCTTGATAAGCTCGATTAAAATTTGCCCCATGAGGTTGTAAAGAGCAATCACCTTGCCTTGCGTAAGCGCGCCGCTCTCCACACGAAGCCCGCCCGCGTAAAGGAGTAAAATCGTTGCGACGTTGACAAGCACGTAGGTGAGCGGGTTGGTAATCGCCGCGATGCCGTGGACAAATTTCCTGCCCTTGGTGAGCTCCTCGTTGCGTTCGTTGAAGAGGGTTCTTTCGCTCTCTTCCTTGCAAAAGGCGCGAAGCACTCTTGCCCCCGTTAAATTTTCACGAGTAGAAAGGAGCACTTTATCCAGCTTTGCCTGCGTTTTTTTGTATAAGGGCATACACGCAAACATAACCGCGTACACCACGATTGCAAGAATAACGATTGCCCCGCCGAATATCCCGAAGGATTTAGGGTCGATAATGCACGCGCAAACGAGCGCGCCGAATACGATAAAGGGAGAACGAAGCAGCAGCCGCAAAAACAAATTAATGCCCGTTTGCATTTTATCCACGTCGCTAGTCATGCGGGTGAGCATAGTCGCCTGCCCCATTTTATCCATGTCCCTATAGCTAAGCGATTGTATTTTCTTAAACAAATCCCCTCTAACGGACGCCGCCACACCCGTAGCCGCGCGGGCGGAGAAATACTGCGCCGTTACCGAGAATAGCAACCCCACCAACCCAAACACGCCAAGCAACGCGCACATGGAAATCAGGTATCCCTTATCCGCGTTAGGATACCCACCGTTTTCGTACGCGCCTAAGCCCTTGTCTACGATAAGCGCAACGACGAAGGGCACCAACAGCTCGAACGTAGCCTCCAGCAGCTTGAACAAAGGACCTAATAAGCTGTGTCGTTTATAGGGTTTGAAGTAGGTAAGAATTTTTTTCATATCCCTTGTATTATACCACGCTTTTTCCCCGAAATCAACAATTTTTTACTTCCTTATAAATATTACGCGCCCGCGAATAAAAAAATCGGCTTGTTTAAGCCGATTTTTTCTTTGTTTTTATTAGTTGAGGTTTTCAACAGGTTCTCTATCCTCGGGGAACATCGTACCTGCGGGAATAACGGGAAGCATCATGGGATTGATGAACGCGTTTGCCGTCAGCGCGGATACCGCTGCGCGAAGGTAGGGATATACGATTTCCGTCATATTGATAACAAGGTCGCGTCTATCAAGCTCGTCTTGAATATCCTCCGCCTCGAACATACCTACAAGGCGCACTTTCATGTTGAAAGGTTTGGGTTCAGCGTCGGTGGATTCCACTTTTACTTCCAAAGCCACAAACCAAAGTTTGTCGTTTTCCTGTACTCTTCTTACGGTGCGGGAGAACTGAGGTTTGATTTCAAACTTCGTGTCTTTATCCACTTTGATACGGTTCATGGAATAGGTGAGCTCTTCCGCGGTAATACCTCTTAATGCATACTTCATAAAATACCTCTATTGTTTATTTTTGCGTGTTACGCATATTATAACACGCCCCCCCTACTTTGTCAATAGGAATTTTTCGGGTTTTTTATTTATAAACGTATTTTTCCTTGTTGAAACGGCTTTTTTAACAAATATCCCTTCTTTTTGCATATTATAGTAATAAAAGTTTTCGCCAAAAAAATTTTTCGATTTTTTTTATTTTTTTTATAAAAAAGCATAAAAAACGCTTGCCTTTTAATTTTGAATGTGGTATAGTTAATAAGCTTTCGACGGAAGTTTAGCTCAGCTGGGAGAGCATCTGCCTTACAAGCAG
>JAZUQM010000083.1:0-2333 GCA_045605705.1 Candidatus Scatosoma sp. | reverse complement strand
CCTGCAGGCAGGTTCGCGTTTATCGGGTTTTTGCCTGAGAAAAACGGTGAAAAAAAGGCGGTTTTGGAAAGGTACAAGGATAGCGATTTGACCCTTTGTTTTCATAGCGCGCCCCAAGACGTCGATAAAGATATTAAGGCAATGTACGAGGTGTTCGGCGATAGACCTGCGGCAGCCGTTCGTGAGATTACCAAGCTCCACGAAGAAACGGTGCGTTTTACCTTGAAAGAGGGCTTGGCGGGCGAAAAACGCGGGGAATACGTCCTCGTCGTTGGCGGAGCGGAAGAAAAGGAAAGTCCCTTAAACGCGCTTAGCGAAGTCGAGCATATTCGCCATTATATGCTCGCGGGCTTGGATAAGAAAGAGGCTTTGAAACGGGCGGCTAAGGATAGAGGGGTTTCCAAATCCGACTTATATCCATTTAGTATTGATTTATAATTTTTTAAGCGAAACACACTATAATAAGTGAATTGTGAACTTTGTTCACGTGAAACTTGGGTGAATTGTTCCTAACAGAACGTGAATTGTCTTGCACGGCAAGACGTTGTGGAAATATTACAATAACGCCGACAAAGTCGGCTATTCACGACGGCACAGTCGTCAATTCACGGCGTAAGTCAATTCATGTCCGCAGGACAATTCATATATTATATATATAAGGAAGGAGAAAGACTATGTACGAATATTATTTAATATTTTTAGTGCTGATTCTTGTCTGCGCGATTTTTGCGGGCAGAGCAAGCGCAAAGGTGAATTCGGCGTTTAAGGCGTACGGTGCGATTCCCACCGCCTCGCGCATGACGGGTTATGATACAGCGCAAAGACTGCTCCGTGCGAACGGCGTTAGGGATATTTCTATCGGCAGGGTGAAAGGCACGCTGTCCGATCACTACCACCCCACGAAAAAGGTGGTCAACCTTTCCGAAAGCGTGTACGGCAATACGTCGGTGGCGGCTGTTGCCGTTGCGGCGCACGAGATCGGGCACGTTATGCAAAAAAAGAAAGGGTATTTGCCTTATAAGCTCCGCACGGTGTTAGTACCCATTACGAATATCGGCAGCAGGCTGGCGTTGCCTCTTGTTTTAGTCGGTTTTATTTTGGACGCGTTTGTGTACGGTATGCAGGGCGCAACGACGGGGTATTACCTCGCGATTGCGGGTGTGGTACTGTACGGGCTTTCGACGGTGTTTGCGCTCGTTACCTTGCCCGTGGAGCTGAATGCAAGTAAGCGCGCGAAAGCCATGCTCCTTGAAGAGGGGATTTTGACCGAGAAAGAACTCCCTTATGCGGATAAGATGTTGGACGCGGCGGCGTCGACCTATCTTGCGTCGTTGCTCACATCGCTTGTATACTTTTTGCGGTTTGCAATTTGGGTGCTTATGCTGTTTGGGAACAGGAGAAGTAGGGATTAATCATGAAAAAAAGCATAATTTCAGGGGTTATCGGTTGGATATTGACGATAGCTGTTTGGCTTGGTGTTTTGGCGTTACCGCAGGTTTTGCCCAAGGGCACGAGGTACACGCGTACGCACAGCTTGTGGACCAAAAAGCAGGTGCAAACGGTGGCGCATAGAGGGCTGTCGGGCTTGACCTTGGAAAATACGGTGCAAGCGTTCGAGCTTGCAGGGCAAAGCGGATACTACGGTATCGAAGCGGACGTGCGGGTTACCAAGGACGGGAAGTATATCATTTTCCACGACGGTAACTTGAAGAGGATTACGGGCTTGGATATGAAAATCGAAGAAACGGACTTCGATGCTTTGCGGGCGTTGCGGTTCAAAGACCCTTATGCGGATACGGACGAGGAGTTTTTCCTGCCCTCTTTGGAAGAGTATATCGAGATTTGCGTGCGCTATGATAAGCAAGCGGTGTTGGAGCTGAAAGGAGATATGACCTTCGACGAGGTTTGTGGGGTCGTGGCGGTGATAGAGGAATACGGTTGGTTTGAAAAAACGACGTTTATTTCCTTTTCAAGCGAGAACCTTTTGCATCTTCGAGAGGGGTACCCCACGGCAAGCGCGCAGTATCTTATAGAGGAATGGACGGACGAAAACGTTAACTTTATGATAGACAATCAAATCGACGCCGACCTTCGGTGGGATTTGGTAAAGAGTAGGCGAGTAAAGAAGTTACATAACGCAGGCTTAAAAGTTAATTGTTGGACGGTGGACGGAGAGCTTTGTGCGTGGGTTATGGCGGCGTGCGGCGTAGATTTTATTACGACGAACGTTTTAGAATAAAAGAAGCGCGGTAGGGATACCGCGCTTCTTTTATTCGGTTAAGTTTTTACTTCGTAAAAGTGAAGTTGCTACGCAGAGAAGTGGCGACTTCGTC
>JAZUQM010000082.1:0-3799 GCA_045605705.1 Candidatus Scatosoma sp. | reverse complement strand
ATGGGCAATTTAAGCGGAAAAATACGAAAAGGTGTTATTATGAAGAATATTATTTTGACGGGGGATAGACCCTCGGGGAAATTGCATATCGGGCATTACGTAGGTTCTTTGAAAGGCCGCGTGGAACTCCAAAACAGCGGTAAGTTTGATAAAATTTATATCATGATTGCGGACGCGCAGGCGTTGACGGACAATTTCGATAATCCCGATAAGGTACGCGCGAATATTACCGAGGTCGCGCTTGATTACATGGCTTGCGGGATCGACCCTGCGAAATCTACGATTTTCGTGCAGTCGCATATTGCCGAGTTGACCGAGCTCACCTTCTATTACATGAACCTCGTAACGTTGGCGCGTTTGGAGCGTAATCCTACGGTCAAAGCCGAGCTTAAGCAGAAGAATTTCGAATTGTCCATTCCCATGGGCTTTTTGACCTATCCCGTATCGCAAACCGCGGACATCACTGCATTCAAAGCGAATACCGTGCCCGTTGGTGAGGACCAGCTTCCCATGCTTGAACAGGCGCGAGAAATTGTTAGAAGTTTCAACGGCTTATACGGTGAAACGCTTATTGAGCCCAAAGCGGTGCTGCCCGAAAATCAAGCCTGCTTGCGTTTGCCCGGCACGGACGGCATGGCGAAAATGAGCAAATCGCTTGGGAACTGTATCTATCTTTCGGACAGCGCGGACGAAATTAAGCGCAAGGTTATGGGGATGTATACCGACCCCAACCACATTAAGGTAACCGACCCCGGCAACACCAAGGATAACCCCACCTTTATTTATTTGGAAGCGTTTTCCACGGACGAGCATTTCCAAAAATACCTGCCCGAATACGCGAACTTGGACGAGCTTAAAGCGCATTATGAGCGCGGCGGGTTAGGGGATATGAAGGTCAAGAAATTCTTAAATGCGGTTATGCAGGAGATTTTAGAACCTATCCGTCTTAGAAGAGAGGAACTTGCAAAAGATATTCCCGCCGTATGGGATATGTTATACAAGGGCAGCGAAGAAGCGCGTGCAGTCGCGGCGCAAACGCTTGCCGAAGTCAAGAAAGCCATGAAAATCAACTATTTTGAGGGCAGATAAGGGTCAAGGGACATAGTCCCTTGCGGATGTGGGCAGCGCCCACGAAAGCGGACCCATAAAAGCAAAACGCAGTTTTGCGCCCCCAACCGCGCAGCGGTTTAACTGCAAAGAAAACCCCGACGAATATTCGTCGGGGTATTTTGTTAATCGTCGCTCAGTCCAAGCAAATAATCGGTGCTAACGGAAAAAAGAGTTGCGATATTTTTAAGCATTTCCAAATCGGGTTGAGAGCGACCCTTTTCCCAATCGCAAACGGCACTGTTTGTGGTGTGTAGGCTTTTCGCAAGCTGTAACTGCGTTAAACCCTTTTCCAACCGTAGCTCTTTAATTCTTGTGCAGAAGATATTCATACTAACTATTATAGGGAAATTCCCTAAAAATAGTTGACATTAGGGAATTTCCCTAATATAATAATATTAATCCATTATGAGAGGGTGAATATGGAAGATATGATTGAAAAACTCTATGAATTACATGTATCAACGAATACATTCCCTTTTGGCGTGCCAAATAAAGAGGAGATGGACGAGGAGTGGAAAATTTATAATTTTCTTTATGGAATGTTGTGTGAACCGTATAAAGGCGAGTTTTCAAAATATGCGGAGTTGTGTAAAAAGCGTGAAGATGCAGAATATAAAGCAGCGTACGAATATGGTTTTAAGGCAGCGATAAAGATTATCATTCAAGGATTAAAAGAATAAAAACAGGCGCAAAGGTTTGTCCCTTGCGCCTGTTTTATCAAGCAAAATTATTCGTTGAAGAGGTCTTTATAAGCCTTACCAAACTTCATAACGGGTTTTTTGCAAGAGGGGATTTCCACCTTTGCACCCGTTTGAGGGTTGATACCCGTTTTCGCTTCGACTTTCTTAACTTCGAGGGTACCGAAACCAACAAGCTGTACCTTTTCGCCTGCTTTCAAAGCTTCCGTAACGGAAGAAATGAATGCGTCGTAAGCAAGCGTTGCGTCTTTTTGCGTGAAGCCTGCCTTGTCTGCAATTGCTTTAATCAATTCACTTTTGTTCATAAGAGTCATATCCCCTTTAATAAAAATTTCTAAAAACACGAAACGTTTTCAGTACATTTATTATAGCCCAATGAATACTTTTTGTCAAGGGTCAAATGAAAAAAAATCGCGAAAAACCGTTGTAAATACAGGCTTTTTCGCGATTTTTTGTAAAATTTGTCAATTTTATAGCTCTTCGGAATAGAACCCAAGCCCTAATACCTGCGAAACGTTGGACATAACGGCAAAAGAATCGGGGTCGATGCGTTTCATAATGCGCTTTAACGTAACCACTTGACGCCTATGCACTACGCAAAGGAGCATGGTATGGGTAAACTTGGTATACATGCCCGTTGCAGGTAAAGAGGTAACGCCGCGGCTAAGCTCGTGCATGAGCGCGCTTGCCATTTCTTCGGGCTTGTCGGTGATAATTCTAAATTCTCTTGCCGAATGGAAACCGTTGGTTACCGATTCGTTTGTTCGGCTTTCAATATACGCTTCAAAGGCAGCCATCATGATAGGCAGCAGCGTTTCCGCAGGGGTATTCCCTTGGAAAACGAAAAGAGAACAGGCGATAATCACGCAGTTGATCATAAAAATCATGTTGGCAATCGACGCTGCGGCGATTTTCTTTTGAATGAGCACCGCAAGGATATCCGTACCGCCTGTGCTGCCGCCTGCCTTAAACGCAAACGCGATCGCCGCGCCCACGCAAAGCCCTGCCGATAACGCCGCGAAAATCTTTTCTCCGTTGGTGGTGAACTCGACGACGAAATCGGGAATGACCAGCTCCATAACGAGCAGCCACAGCGATTGCAAGCCGATATTCACAGCCGAAAGAATAGAAAACCGCCGTTTCACAAAGAAGAAGGATAAAACGACAAGGGGGAGGTTGACGCAAAGAATGGTTGCACTTTGCGGAATTTTTCCATTGGAGGCTTTGTCAAGCAATATAGCGACACCGCTTATCCCCCCGATGGTGAAATCGTTAGGGGTGATGAGCGCGTGCGCTGCAAAGGATACCAAAAAAGCCGAGAGCATGGTGTAAAGCAACGCTCTCGTCCAAAGTAATATTTGTCCTTTTGTGCCCGCCTCGTGGCTGTTGATGTTTTCTTTGGTAATTTTAGGAGGAAGCGCGGTTGTTTGCGCCTCCTCCGGATGAAGTTCGTTCTCTTCCATGACTTACAAGCTTTCTACTACGACGGTGATTTTTGCTGATACGCCTTCCATGAAACGGATTTCCGCAGGACAAGAACCAAGCGCTTTCAAAGCCTCCATTTTAATTTTCTTTTTATCGATATCATAGCCCATTTGCGCCAAAGCCTCCGCTACGTGCAAAGAGGTAACGCTGCCGAACACCTTACCATTTTCGCTTACCTTGATTTTTACGGTAACCGATTTGCCGTTTAAGGATTCCGCCAACGCCTTGAGCGCTTTCACCTCTTCCGCTTTATGGAACGCCTGCGCTGCCTTTTGTTGTTCTACTTCGTGTACGTTGCTCGCCGTAGCGGCTTTTGCCATACCTTTTTTAATAAGGAAGTTTTTTCCGTATCCGTCCGAAACTTCCACAACGTCGCCTTTTTTACCCGTGCCTTTTACGTCGGTGGTTAATAAAACTTTCATATATTCTACTCCTTGCAATGCGCGAAATGATACTCGCGCAAACATTTTATAATATTTTACAGCAATTTTTTGAAAATGTCAATA
>JAZUQM010000081.1:0-3451 GCA_045605705.1 Candidatus Scatosoma sp. | reverse complement strand
TGCAAGGATAGATGGGGAGCAACATAGACGATTGTACTTGCGCGTTACCCGTCGTGAAGAAATCGACCCATAAACTACTGTAGTGAATTACGACGGTACTAACCGCGGAAATTTTCAAAACGATAAGTTTGTGCGCTTCTTTCTTGATAAGAAAATAGCACGCGCAAAGTCCTCCGATGGTAAGAAAGGAGGATATAATTAAATAAAGAATATGCGTAGTATCGAATAACATAATTTTATTATACGGCGTGTATCGAAAAATGTCAACGATAGAAAATGCCATTTTCAAAAAAAATCATAAAAATTTATGACAAAACGCAAAAAAAGGACGCTCTCACTTAAAAATAAGCGAGAGCGCAAATATATGGCGACCCAAAACGGGCTCGAACCGTCGACCTCCAGCGTGACAGGCTGGCGCTCTAACCAACTGAGCTATTGGGCCATGGATATATAAAGAAATAATCTAAACGGGTTTGGTGGGCCCTCACGGACTCGAACCGTGGACCAGCCGGTTATGAGCCGGCAGCTCTAACCAACTGAGCTAAAGGCCCGATCGTGTGCGTCAAAACAACGCTTATTTATAGTAAACGATTTGCACGCAAAAGTCAAGTGTTTTTTCTAAAAATATAAAAAATCTTTTCGACAAAAGGGAAAAATTTTCTTTGTTTTTTTGCAAAAAATGCGCGCAAGGATTTTTTACAATGGATAAGCAACAAGCTATAGGAGGAAACGCGAATGCAAATTTGCACCGATTATCAAGACAAAGTGCTCTATCTTCGGTTAAGCGGTGAGATGGACGAGTATAACGCAGCGGGGGCGCGCCTATACGCGGATAGGGCGCTGGAGCAACACGCGCAAAGCGAAAAAGCAGTAATCGATTTGAAGGGCGTGTCCTTCATGGACTCGACAGGGATAGGTTTTTTAATCGGTAGATATAAAAAATTTAGACGATACGGCATACCCGTGTACGTAACGAACCCATCATCCAGCGCGGATAAGGTTTTACGCATGAGCGGAGTTTACACCCTCATGCCGAGGATATAACCAAGTGGAACGCAGCCGAAACTTTGGGAAAGACGGCTTTAGACTGCTTTGATTTGGCCTTGCTTGGCCAAGATGAGGCAGTTATATAAAATATTACACCGAAGATAGGGAAAAAAGATCCAAAAGGGTGCGCTTATGGGCGCGTTCGTCAGGTTAAAGGAGATTATTATGGAAAATTATATGAAATTGGAAATTGCCGCGCTCAGCGAAAACGAAAGCTTTGCAAGGAGTGCAGTGGCGGCGTTCGCCTTATGCTTAAACCCTTCTATTGCCGAGCTTTCGGATATAAAAACGGCGGTGAGCGAGGCAGTAACCAACAGCGTCGTACATGCGTATGCGGGCGGGCGTGCGCAGGATAAAATTTATATCGAATGCCGCGCGGAAAAGGTGGAGGGCGGCGGCGTATTACATATCACCGTAACCGACGGCGGGTGCGGGATTGAGGACGTTGAAAAGGCGGTGTTGCCCTTTTATACGACGTTGGAAAACGACGAGAGGTCGGGTATGGGCTTCACCATTATGCAGACCTTTATGGACGGGTTTTCCTTGGAGAGTGAAAAGGGCATAGGCACGAAAGTGCGAATGTTTAGAAAGCTCGGCGGGAAAAGCGAAGGGGATAGAATGAATGCTTGACGAAAAGTCAACAATCGAATATATACGGAAAGCCAAATCCGGGGATTCGGCGTCGAAAGAGGCGTTGATTGAGCATAACGTTTCCCTTGTGAAATGTATCGTTAAGCGATACCTAGGGAAAGGGGTGGACTATGATGATTTATTCCAAATCGCTTGTATGGGTTTTTTGAAGGCGATAGCGGGTTTCGATGAGAAATTCGGGGTAAAATTTTCCACCTATGCCGTACCGATGATTGCGGGGGAAATAAAGCGCTTTATGCGGGACGACGGTTCGGTGAAGGTTTCGCGGTCAATGAAGCAAACGGCAAAGGAGATGAATACTTTCATTGAAGAATATACCGCAAAAGAGGGAAAGCAGCCACCCATGTCCGCGGTGGCTGAGGCGTTTGGAGTGGAAGAGGCGGAGGCGGTGTTCATTATGGGTTCGTCGAGGATGCCCTTATCCTTACAGGCTGGCAGCGAGTACAAGGACGGCAAAGAGCGCTCTTTAATCGAAACGTTGCCCGCAGTGGACGACCAAGAAGAATGGTTGGATAAGATGCTGTTAAAAGGAGCGATAGAAGCGCTTCCAGAGCGGGATAGACGCATCATCGTGCTTCGCTATTTTCGGGATATGACCCAAAGCGAGGTCGCCGAGTGTATCGGGGTCAGTCAAGTACAGGTGTCAAGGATAGAAAGCCGAATTATAAAAGAGTTTAGAGAAAAGTTAAGCGCGTCTTTGTAAAAAACGGTAAAGGCGCGCTTTTTGCTTTGCAAAAATAAAAAAATTTGCTATAATGAACGTATGAAAAACGTGCGCAAGGAAAAACGGGAGGGATTGCTCTCTTCCTTTATCGGCGAACCTACCCCCGCAAAAGCGTCGGGGCTTACCTTCACGCTCGCGACTGCGGGACTCGTGCTCCTGTCCTTTGCTTTCATGCTTTTGCTTGGCATAACCGGGCTTAGCGCGGAGGAGATAGAGGGGAAGGATTGGTATTTGTACTGCAGCTTTTTGCTGTCGCCTTTGGCGTTTGCACTTGTGGCGGTGTTTGTATTTCGTTGGACAAAAACGCCCGTTTTACAAGAATTAAAGGGGCAAAAATGCGCTCCAAAATATTTTTTGATTGCTTTTTTATTGCAGGTTGGACTTTTAAGCTTATCAAAGCTTAACGAGTGGTTTTTAGATTGGCTCTCCCGCTTTGGGTATACGGATACGCCCATTCTTTTGCCGTCTTTGGATGGGGCTGGGATAATCGGCGTTCTACTTGCCGTTGCGGTGCTTCCTGCTCTTTTCGAGGAGCTTATCTTCCGTGGATTGTTGCTTAAGGGTATGCGGTCCTTCGGGACGGCGGGTGCGGTTTTGCTTTCGGGGGCACTGTTTGCCCTCTATCATCAAAATCCCGCGCAAACCTTATATCAGTTTTGTTGCGGGGCGGCGTTCGCGCTTGTTGCCGTACGCGCAGGCAGTATTTTGCCGACGGTGTTTTCCCACTTTTTGAACAATGCCGTGATTATCATTTTGACGAAATTCGGGGTAGAGGAATTTCCCACGCCCGTGCTTTGGATAATCGTATCCGTATCGGCGCTTTGTCTTATCGGTTCGCTGATTTGGCTGGCCTTCTTTGAAAAGAACGGCTTCGAAAAAGAGGGAAATAAGTCGGAGAGGAAAACCTTTTGGCTAGCTTCTGCGGTGGGCATAGGCATATGTGCGTTGACTTGGTTTAGCGTATTGGTTTCGGGGATGTGAGTATGCAAAAAATTTATTTCGTTGTAAGTCGGAGGCCAAGCGGTCTTA
>JAZUQM010000080.1:0-10395 GCA_045605705.1 Candidatus Scatosoma sp. | reverse complement strand
AGCCCATCATGGAGCCTTTTGCAATGAGGTTGTCAAAGTCGATGGGGGTGTCGAGGTCGGCTTCCGTCAAGCAGCCGCCCGAAGGTCCGCCCGTTTGGATTGCCTTAAATTTTTTGCCGCCGGGGATGCCGCCGCCGATGTCGTAGATCAGCTCGCGCAGCGTGGTACCCATGGGGATCTCCACAAGGCCGACGTTATTGATCTTACCGCCAAGCGCGAACACCTTCGTGCCTTTGGATTTATCCGTACCGTATTGCGCGAATTTGGCTGCGCCCTCTCTCAAAATAAAGGGTACGCAGGCGAGCGTTTCTACGTTATTGATAATAGAGGGTTTATCCCAAAGCCCCTTAACCGCAGGGAAAGGGGGACGGGGACGAGGCATACCTCTTTGACCCTCGATAGAGTTCAAAAGCGCCGTTTCTTCACCGCAAACGAACGCACCTGCGCCAAGACGAAGGTGTACGCGGAAGGAGAAGTTCGTGCCGAGGATATTGTCGCCGAGAAGCCCTAAGGATTCCGCCTGCTCAATCGCAAGCTTTAAGCGGTTTACCGCGATGGGGTATTCCGCGCGCACGTAGAAATAACCGTTTTGCGCGCCGATTGCGTAGCCTGCAATCATCATACCTTCGATAACCGCAAGGGGGTTACCCTCGAGGATAGAACGGTCCATGAAGGCGCCGGGGCCGCCCTCGTCGCCGTTACATACGACGTACTTTTCCCCCTCGGGCTGCGCGTAGGCAAACTGCCACTTTCTACCCGCAGGGAAACCGCCGCCGCCGCGGCCGCGAAGACCCGAATCAAGTACTTCCTTGATAACGTCCGCTCTGTCCATTTGCAAAGCGCGCGCAAGACCTTGGAACGCGCCTGCGCCAAGACTTTCTTCAATTTTTTCAGGGTTAATGCTGCCGCAGCCGTGCAGGGCAATACGTACCTGTTTTTTATAGAAGTTGATATCTTCCTGTTTGGTGATTTTTTCCGCAGTGTTGGGGTCTACGTACAAAAGACGTTCTATCGTTTCCCCGCCGATAATATCCTTTTCAAGGATTTCTTCCACGTCCTCGACCTGCACAAGACGGTAGAGGGTATCCTCGGGATAAATCTTAACGAAAGGCCCTTGCGAACAGAACCCAAAGCAACCTACTTGGTTGACAGTAACTTTATCTTCAAGATTTTTTTCTTTCACGAGCTTATTGAAAAGGGCGGTAATCTCGTCCGCTCTCGACGAAAGACAGCCCGTACCGCCGCAAAGGACGATGTGTCTTTTTCCGTCGCCTCCCGTGAATTTCGCGCTAAGGCAGGAGGCGCATTTCGCGCTCGTTTGTTTTAACTCTTCGAAATTCTTAATCATTACGCATTACCCTCCATAGCTTTGTATTCGTTCACAATTTTGGGAACGGCGTCGACGGTGAGTTTGGGGTATACCTTACCGTTAATGGTAACGGCGGGGGCAATACCGCATGCACCGATGCAACGCAAAGCGTCCAAGGTAAACAAGCCGTCCGCGGACGTTTCACCGGGTTTGATACCGATAATTTCGGAGAATTTATCAAGCACCTGTCCTGCGCCCTTGACGTAACACGCCGTACCCAGACAAACGCCGATTACGTACTTACCCTTGGGAGTAAGGGAGAAGAAGGAGTAAAAGGTAACAACGCCGTAAATCTCCGCTACGGAAATACCCGTGCGCTTGGATACAAGCTCCTGAACCTCGAGGGGGATATACCCGTACTCCTTTTGAATGTCGCTCAGAATCATCATCAGCGGGGTTTTTTCTTGGATATGTCTATCGCAGATTTCGTTAATTTTCTTAACCGCCGCTTCTTGCAAATGAGCCATAGTAGCCTCCTTTTGTGTTGAAATGTATTTATGCGCGTGCATACTTCTTTACTATATTATATCATACTTTTTACGCAATACCAAATATTTAAGAGTATTTAGATTAAAGAAAAAATCGCTAAATCGATAAATTTTTATCTTATTAGCGGCTTTTACAAAAAAATAAGGTAAAAAAGGGGAAGTATAGGCTTAAAAAGCTTGAAATCGGCAAGTTTATTTGTTATAATATACACGAAAAGAATTTAAGGAGAAAATATTTATGGAAAACGTAATTATTTGCAACTGTAAACAGGTAAGCTACAAGGACATTGAACACGCCCTTGAAAACCACAATAAGATGGAAGACGTGTTGCAGCTTTTTGAAGAGGTGCAAAGAATTACCCATTGTTCAACGGGATGCGGCGGCTGCCACGATAAGGTACTTGACGTAATTTCCGAAATTATGATGGCGTGAGGTTAAAATGAGAGTATTTACGAAAGCAGCATTGTCGATTGTGATGGCTGCAGGATTTTCCTTGCCTGCGTTTGCCGCAAAGGCGACGGATAAAAGTACCGTTACGGCAGCAACCAATAAAATTACCACGACCCCTACGGGCTTTACCAAGGCGGAACAGGTCAAATACGACTACTCGGGGGATTATAACGAGAACAGCGACGGCACTCTTGCAAATTGGGGTGCAAGAGGGGAAGATTGCGTATTTATTAGCACCTTTGGCGAATCGTTCTATGCTAAGGATACAACGTACTCCTATGATAAGCTTTCTAAAAAGTCGGGCAGCACTTCGACGTCCAGCGTACCGTCAAGCGCGCTGTTTACAGCCCTTCAAACCCTTATGTCGGGCAGAAGCACGCACACAACTTCTTACGATGAAACGAGATATCAATACCGCTACACCGATTGCGTAAGCAACGACCATTCTAAATTTTCTTCCTTCTATTCGGGGACGCTGCAAGACGGCACATGGATAAAAGGGAATGATTCTCCATGGAACAGAGAGCATACTTGGCCTAAAAGCAAGAGCTTGAACGGTAATAAGGACGGCGGATCGGACGAGGCGGATATTATCATGCTCCGTCCTACACTTAAGCAGGAAAACTCCAGCCGTGGCAATACGGCGTATGGGACAAAAGCGAACGGATACTTTGACCCTGGTGTTAGCACGCGAGGGGATTGCGCGCGCATCGTATTGTATAATTACGTACGTTGGGGCAATTCGCAATACATGTGGGGTCAAAGCGGCGTTATGGAAAGCGTATCCGTCCTTCTCGCATGGATGAAAGAAGACCCCGTGGATACTTGGGAAATGGGCAGAAACGACGTGGTAGAGGATATCACGGGTACGAGAAACGTGTTCGTCGATTACCCCGAATACGCGTGGTTATTGTTTAATCAATCCGTACCTGCCGACTACGTAACTCCTTCCAAGGCAAAGAGAGCGGGGCAATCGGGCGGCGGTTCTCAAGATAGCGCTTCTAGCGATTCTTCTAGCAATTCTTCTAGCAATTCTTCTAGCGATTCTTCTAGCAATTCCTCTAGCAATTCTTCCAGCGACGCTACGGATAGCAGTGAAGAAACCTCGTCGCAAAAGGAATGTAGGCATCAATACAACGAATGGTTCGTTACAAAGAAGCCTACGGCAACCCAAGAAGGGGAGCAGGTACGCGTTTGCGAAAAATGCGGCAAGGAAGACGTGGAGAAAATTCCCCCTCTTGGCGGTGCGGAAAGCTCTTCGGGAGAGGAAGAAGACGGCGGTTTGCTGTCGGGGTGCGGA
This sequence comes from Candidatus Scatosoma sp., assembly GCA_045605705.1. Classification (GTDB taxonomy): domain Bacteria; phylum Bacillota; class Clostridia; order Christensenellales; family Borkfalkiaceae; genus Scatosoma. The sequence goes on along the minus strand of JAZUQM010000080.1, from coordinate 6,787 downwards.
GCGAGCATAGGCTTGTCCGTGTCGGGCGTACTGCTTTTGGCGGGATGTGTCCTCTTCTTAAAGGAACGTAAAAATTAAACGTAAGCACCCTCGAAAGAGGGTGCTTGTTTTGTATAAAAACCCGAAAACGGCGTAAAATAGGGATATGGGAAAATTTGAAGAAGTATACGCCATCAACGTGAACGACAAGACGGAAAAGAAAGGAAATTTAACCTATTTGTCCTGGGCGTTTGCTTGGGCGGAGTTTAAGAAGGTGTATCCCGACGCGAGCTATAAGGTCAACGAGTTTGACGGGGCGTTTTGTTCGGGAAATGAAAAAATGGGCTACATGGTGCAAACGCGGGTAACGGCGGGGGATTGCAGTTATGAAATGTGGCTGCCCGTTATGGATATGCGGAATAACACGGTTTTGCAGCCCAAAATGACGGATATTAATAAGTCCATCATGCGTTGTTTAACCAAAAATCTTGCCATGTTCGGGCTTGGACTGTATATCTATGCAGGAGAGGATTTACCCGAATTTCCTAAGGACTTCGAACCTATTACGGAAAAAGAGCTTCGAGAGAAATGGGGCGTGCAAGAGATTGGTAAAACGGTCAAATGGTATGAAAAACAGCTTGGTATTCCCTTTGCGGAATGGGGCGCGGACGAGTGCGAGGCGGTACGCGGAGTGCTTGAAGAACAAAAGCGCAAGCGCGCGCAAAAGAAGACGGAATCGTAAAACACACCCGAAAGGGTGTTTTTTTTATGTTTTAGGCGGGCAAACACTTTACAAAAAGAGATTTTTTATGTATAATGGATAGGTATAATTGTCTTATTATGCCCCTTTATCAAAAGGGGAGAGGAAAAACGTATGAAAATTTCCCAAAACTGGAAAGATTATTCGATTATCGCGACGGGGGACGGGTATAAGCTTGAACGTTGGAAAGACGTGTACTTGCTCCGTCCCGATCCGCAGGTCATTTGGTCGGCGCAAACGGATTTATTTGCGTATCCAAAGCTTAACGCCTACTATAAACGCAGCGAAAAAGGGGGCGGCGGTTGGAAAATCTTAAAACCTATTCCTGAAGAATGGAATATCGATTACGAGCCGCTGAATATCAAGTTCAAAATCAAGCCCATGGGCTTTAAGCATACGGGGCTGTTCCCCGAACAAGCCGTAAATTGGGAATACATGACGGGGCTGATTAAAAACGCGGGCAGGCCGATTAAGGTACTTAACCTTTTTGCCTATACGGGCGGCGCAACGGTGGCTTGCGCTAAGGCGGGCGCGCAGGTAACGCACGTGGACGCGGCGAAGGGCATGGTCGAGCGTGCAGGCGAGAATGCAAGATTATCGGGTATCGATACGGGCATACGTTATATTGTGGACGACTGCTTGAAATTTGTACAAAGGGAAATCCGCCGCGGCAACAAGTACGACGCGATTATTATGGACCCGCCCTCGTACGGCAGAGGCCCGAACGGGGAAATGTGGAAGATTGAAAACGATTTATATAAATTCGTAGACCTTTGTAAAGAAGTGCTTTGCGACAATCCATTGTTCGTATTGATTAACAGTTATACGACGGGCTTGCAACCTATGGTTTTGAAGAATATTTTACAGCTTACCTTAAAGGATTTCCACGGCAAGGTGGAGGCGTACGAGGTAGGCATACAAACGGAGGAGGGGATTTCCCTTCCCTGCGGAGCGGGAGGTATCTTTGTCAATGACGGAAGAAATTAAGACGAAAACGGAAGTGGAAACGGAATTTTCCATTCTTTACGAGGACAACCACATTATCGTTGTGCAAAAGCCCCAAATGACGGCTTGCTGCCCCGACGAGAGTAAGGACGACAACCTGCTCGACCAAATTAAGCGCTATATCAAGACGGCGTATAACAAGCCGGGCAACGTATACGTGGGGCTTGTGCACCGCTTGGATAGACCCACGGGCGGCGTTATGGTGTACGCGAAAACAAGTAAGGCGGCGGCAAGGCTTACCGAGGGCTTACAAACGGGGGATTTTGAAAAGAAATACCTCGCCGTGCTTTGCGGTACGCCTGATACCGAGCGGGGTACGCTTTGCAACTATTTGCGTAAAAATACCGTCAATAATATGGTGTACATTTGTACGCCGAGTGAAGAGGGCGCAAAGTATGCGGAACTAGATTACCGTATCGTAGAGGATAAGACGAAGTATTCCTTGGTAGAAGTGCGTTTGCATACGGGCAGAACGCACCAAATCCGCGTACAAATGGCAGGCATTTCCCATCCCATTTACGGGGATATGCGCTATGGCGGCGCTTTGGCGCAAAAGGGCAAGTTGGCGCTTTGGGCGTATTCGCTGTCTTTCCTGCATCCTATTACCAAAGAACGCTTAAAATTTATCGCGTATCCGCCCGAAACGGAAACCCCTTGGAAGGCGTTTGATCTTACCAAAGCGGTAGAAATTAAGTGATTTTTCCATAAAAATCAAAAAACAAATAAAATCCGCTTAAAATGCGATTGACAAACGGGCGGATAAAGTGTACAATAGAGAAGTACGATATTGTAAAAGGCAAAAATTTACGAGGCAAGTTTCATGAAAAAAATGAACAAAAACATCATCACTCTTATGCTTGCGGGCGCGCTCCTTACCGGGGCGGGCTTTGCGTCCTTAAAACCCGCTACGGTTTCCGCGGACGAGCCCACGGGTAAAACCTATGCGTTGGAAGGGAAAGACGGTATCTTTACTTCTAGCGTCAGCGGCGTTATCGGTTCGGAACAGGTCGCAAGCAAAGAAACGACGGCTTTCACCCTTAAAAACGGGGAAAGCGTAGAGTATAACAACAGTTTGGCTTATGCTTGGAATACGGCGGTGGGCGCAAAATATCTCAACTTTACCTTCTCGTTTAAGGAGCTTAATTTCACGAGCATGTCGTTCGTGTTTGAGAATGCACCCGCGCAGGCAACCAAAAACAATAAATCCGTAAACACCTTAAAGTTCACGCAAGAAGGCGGCGCACTTAAAGCGGGCGTTTTGAACGGCGATGAAAAAACGACGACCATGACGGACGTTGCAACCAACGATACTTACGTGCTTACGGTTGCCCCGACTGCGGAATACGGTGAATATGAAGTATTCATCAACACGGTGTCCGTCGGTAAGATGACGAATATCGGCGCAAAGTTCGCGGACGCAGCCGAGGTGGATACGTTGGTTATCAAAGCGGAATCGGCAGAAGGCGTTTCTTCCGTAGTACGTTTGCATAACTTGAACGGGCAGGCATTCGACAACATTAAAACCGAAGGTACGGGCGAAGAGGCGACAAAGGTCGTTACCGACAACGCGAAACCCGTGCTTGTCGTCAACGATACGGTTAGTACGTTTATGCTTGGTACGCAGTTTAGCCTTTCCTACGAGGTCGTAGACGTTTTGGATAGCGATCCTTCTTGCGAGAAGAAATACTATCAATACCTCCCCGAGGATACCGAAGCCAACTACAGCAGCCTTAGCGATTCCACCTACTTCATGGAAACGACCTGCTATACGGACGGCACAAACCTGTACAAGGAAAATGCAGCCGGCCGTACGGAAACTACGGTCTATGAGGCGAAGGGCGAAAAGGAATTCGTTTCCATCCGCTTCGTCATCGGCGACGATACCTACGTTACAAGTGATACGAAGGAGACCGTGGACTTGACTTGGTATGCGGATGCAAGCAACGTGGTAAGCGGGCTTGTAGGCGAAACCAAATTCCTCATCCTTGACCGTAACGAAAACGGACCGCAATTGAAGGCGGGCTACGAAACGCAAATTGCGGCGTATCAAGCTAAGCTCGATGACGCTGCTGCGAAGAAATACGTTGGCGAGGATATGGAACTGCCTTCCTTGGATTGGCTGTTTGAAGATAACAACGGCTACGAAAGCTTGGAATTTATCGCAAGCTACAAAACGCCCGGTTCTTCTACCGCGCAAAGCTGGTCCAACTCTAAGGATTTCGACGCGTTGAAAATCTCGGCAACCGAAGAGGGTATGTACGAGTTCAAGATCTTCGTAACCGATAAAGCAGGCAACACGATGAAAGGGCTTATCCATAAGGGTACCCCTGAAGAAGAGGAGGTTGCCGTAACGAAGAACAACGTTTGGGATATCGATGATATTCCTTCGTTCACCTTCACAATCGTCAATCGCGGTATGAAGGTGGAAGAGAAATCGGATAAGCTTGACAATAAAATTTTGGGTAGCGATTACAGGCTCAGCGGTATCACTATCGTCGGTGCAAGCGACGAGGAATCGGACGCAGTGCTCTATACCGTAGATATTAATAAGTACAACAATACGCTCAGCGGCGACGCGTCGAGATTGACGGCGGAGGTACTTGCTAATATTGAATATGCAGAATTGCAAAATCAAATCAATTCTATGACTGTGGCAAACGGCAATTATCTCGCTACGTATTTGGATGCGTACGTGGGCTTGGTTGCGGCGGAGCTCGGCGTTGGCGGCGATGCGAACGCGGTTGCTGCGATTAAGGCTTGCTTTAGCGCAATTGCGCCTGTAGATGATCGCATCACGCAGGAGAATGAAGAGGCTTGGGCGGCGAGCGATAACGAGTATAATTGGAATCCTGAAAGTAAGACCTTTAAGGCTGCGCATGAAGGTATTTACGTCATTCTTGCGGATTATTGGGATGAAGAAGTAAACGGCGCGGACAGAGCTGTGGCATATATGGTTGTAGAGGTTGACGCCGAGGCGGACGAAATCTCCGGCGAAAACAATTGGCTCAAGAATAATATGGTTTCCATTGTTCTGTTCTCGATTGCAGGCGTAATGCTGATCCTTATCATCGTCTTGCTGTTGGTTAAGCCTTCCGACGAAACCTTGGAAGACGTGGACAAGAAAGCAAACAAGAAAGACTGAAAATAAAAAAAAGAAAAGGCGACGGTTTGTCGCCTTTCTTTGTATAGAGGAAGAGGATGCTGCGACTTTTTGTAGACAAAGCACAAACGTTAAAGGAGTTTACCGAAAACAACTACGCACAGGGTAGTTTTTTTTGGAGCTATCTTTTAAGGAACAAAGAAATCCGCGTCAACGGACAACGGGTCGGCAAGGACGTGCCCCTTGAGGTTGGTGATGAGGTTTGCTATTTTCTCACCAAAAAACAAGAGGAAAAGCCTGCTTTTTATACCGTTTACGAGGATGAAAACGTGCTTATCGTAGACAAGGAAAGCGGGGTGAATGCCGAGGCAGTGTTTGCCGCGCTTGCAAGGGGTGGGGAATGCTACTTTATCCATAGGTTAGATAGAAATACCAAGGGCTTGCTTTCTTTTGCGAAAAACCGAGAAACGGAGCGTGTTTTATTGCAGGCTTTTGCGGAACGGAAGGTGGAAAAACGCTACCATGCCTTGTGCTTTGGGAATTTCCCCAAAGAACGGGATACCTTGACGGCGTATTTGCAAAAGGATGCGAAAAACGCTCTCGTGCGCATTTTTGATACTCCGCAAAAGGGTGCGGAGAAGATTATCACCGAATATAAGGTGCTTGAAACGGACGGAGAGTGCAGCAAAGCAGAGATTATCCTGCATACGGGCAAAACGCACCAAATCCGCGCGCATTTGGCGCATATCGGCTGTCCCATCGTCGGAGATATGAAGTATGGAAATTCGGCGCAAAACAAAGCGAAAAACGCAGCAAGACAATGCCTCGTGGCAAAGAGCCTGCACTTTGAGTTAGACGGCGAATACGCCTATCTTTCGGGTAAAGAGTGGACTTCTCGTTTCGAGGCGGAATTGCCAAGAGATTAATGATAAAAAGTTAATTTTTTCAAGGGGAATTTTATTCGAAGTGATCACAATCCTGCCTTGTTTGAAAATATTAAAAATTACAAGTATTCAAACCTTAAGCGAGGATATAGAGATGGAGGTTGGATTATGAAAGCAGTAAAATATCTGTTTTTGTGCTTAATAGACTGTTTAAGTTTAAATGTTGCTTTTCAAAAAGAGTTCATATTTGGTGCTATACAAATCGTATTATATTTCGTTGCAATGTTATTATCATATTTTATGCTTGTTTCTTGCTTTGGTGTGGCGCATTTTTTGGCGAGTGTTTATTCTATTTTAATAATGATAGCATTTATAATCGTATTCTATTGCTTAGTTTGCATTATTGGGCTTGCTTATCGATTGGTTTTTAAGCTGAAACGAAGAATGATGGATAGAAAGGAGTAATCTTATGAGGAAAAATATAATAATAACCTCTATATGTGCTGTTCTAGCTGGAGTGTTATTGTTTATCGGTTTGGTTGTTCCAAAATTCTCTCAAACGAGGGCGGAAATATCCTTGATAGAACATGAGGCTACCGTCGTTGAGATAAAAGAGATAGACGATGGTTATCTCATACAAGCGGAAGAATATGGACCTAAACTGTTTTTAAAATTAGACGCTATCTTCAATAAGCAAGCATTGATAGAATTAAACTCGGGCGAAAAATTGTATTTCAAACTCACAAAACTAGCGGAAGATACATTGCAGGATTTCCAAATTGAACAAATTGCAGTTGCAACAATTAGAACGGATACGGAAGAAATTATCACAGCAAAAAGTTTTTATGATAGCCAAAAACTCGCCTCGGAAAAGATATTAACAATATGTGCGGTTGGAGCTGCATTGCTTATATGCGTTGCAGTGGTGAATGGTGTAATGGCAATTCGTAAAAAGTTGAATTCGTAAAACAAAGGACTACGACAAGCTCGTAGTCCTTTGTTTTTATAAACAAGCTTAATGTAAGCATATAAAAAAAAGTCGGAGGCCAAGCGGTCTTA
>JAZUQM010000079.1:0-4273 GCA_045605705.1 Candidatus Scatosoma sp. | reverse complement strand
GTATGCTCACCCCCTTCGGCAACCCGCAAAACCTTTACCTTTACACCAAGTTCAATATCCCCACGGGCGAGTTCGTCTTGACCATGCTCCCCCCGTTTTTGATTTCAATTGCCATCATCACCCTTTCGTGCCTTATCTTCGTCAAGAAAGAACCGCTTGAAATCAACAAGGAACCAACCCCTCTTCCTAAGGCACGCACGATGATTTATACCCTCTTATTTATCCTGTCTATCGTTATCGTATTCCGTGTAATTCCTTATATCATCGGGCTAATCGTCATTCCTCTCGTTTTGCTTTTTATGGATAGAAAAGCCTTAAAGGACGTCGATTACTGCTTGCTTTTGACCTTCGTGGCATTCTTTATTTTCTCGGGAAATATGGCGCGAATCCCCCTTGTACAGCGCGTATTTGAAAATCTATTACATAAGAACACCCTGCTTGTGTCCGTGCTTTCCTGCCAAGTGATTAGCAACGTGCCCTCGGCAATCCTGCTTTCGCAATTTACGGGCAATTATACAGAGCTGTTGCTCGGCGTCAATATCGGCGGTGTAGGCACGCTGATTTCCTCGTTGGCGAGCCTGATTACCTTCCGCGAATACACCTCGCATAACCCCGGAAAAACCAAGCGTTACTTACTTCTCTTTTCCGCGTTTAACTTTGGATTTTTGTTCCTATTAACAGGCGTACAACTACTTATCCTATTATAAAAAATCAGCCCGCCGATTTCTCGGCGGGCTTTATTTTTTGTGTTATTTCATGCACTTAACCAAAACAGCTTTTTGTGCGTGCAGGCGGTTTTCCGCCTCGTCGAAAATTTCGTTGGCGTGCGCCTCGAATACCTCGGCAGTGATTTCCTCTTCCCTATGCGCGGGCAAGCAATGGAGCACCATAGCTTTGTCGTTGGCAACGCTCATCACCTCGGCGTTGATTTGATAGCCTTTGAATATCTTTTTACGCTCTTCCGCCTCGCCCTCTTGACCCATGGACGCCCAAACGTCCGTGTAGAGCACGTCCGCGCCCTTGGCTGCCTCTAACACGCTCTCCGTGCAGGTGAATTTGCCGTTCTTCTTCGCCCAAGCCATAATCCCCGCGTCCGGCTCGTAGCCCTTGGGACAAGCAACGGATACTTCCATGCCCATTTTAATACCGCCGACGATTAAAGAGTTGGTCATGTTATTCCCGTCGCCGATATAGCAAAGCTTATTGCCCGCAATCGCGCCTTTATGTTCGCGAATGGTCATAAGGTCGGCAAGCACCTGACAGGGGTGGCAGTAATCGGTCAAACCGTTGATAATGGGGATACTGCCGTAGGTTGCTAAGTCCTCGACTTCCTTTTGCTCGAAGGTACGGATCATGATACCGTCCAAATAACGGGAAAGCACGCGCGCGGTATCCTCTACGGGCTCGCCTCTGCCGATTTGTAAATCGCGGGAGCTTAAAAAGAGCGCCTGACCGCCCAAATCGTACATACCCACCTCAAAGGATACGCGGGTACGGGTAGAGGATTTGGAGAAAATCATGCCCAGCGTTTTGCCCTTCAAAAGGTGGTGCGTAATCCCGTTTTTCTTTTCAAATTTGAGCTGGTCGGCGAGGTTTAACACCTCGTTGATTTCCTTTGCGGACCAGTCCATAAGCTTTAATAAATGTTTCATTCTTCTATTACTTCCTTTACCGTTTTTATCGCTTTTTCAAGTAGTGCCATGGGAATATTGAGCGCAGGGAGCAAGCGTATCTTATGCTTTGCCTTGATCACAAGCACCCCTCTTTCCATGCATGCGGAAATGATTTTCCCCGCGTCCTTTTCACATTCCACGCCGATCATGAGCCCCTTGCCCGTAACCGATTTCACGCCCTTAGCGCTAGAAAGTTCACGGAAAATATAGTCGCTCTTTTCACGGACTTCTTTCAATAAGTTTTCGTTGATGCGCTTCAAAATACTCAGCGCACCCGCGCATGCTACGGGGTTACCCCCGAAGGTGGAACCGTTCATGCCCGCCGTAAAAAGGTCTTGCACGCGCTCCCCAAGCAAGGTCGCGCCGATAGGCAGTCCGCCCCCCAAACCCTTTGCCGTCGTAACGACGTCGGGCGTAATGCCATACCCCATGTATGCGTACAGCTCGCCCGTGCGCCCGTTACCCGTTTGCACTTCGTCTACGATAAGGAGCATGTCTTGTTCTCTTACAAGCTCTTCCACAGCCTTTACGTACTCTTTGTCGAGCGCGGTTACGCCGCCCTCGCCTTGGACAAGCTCTATCATAACGGCGCAGCATTTATGCTGCCCCATAAGGGCTTTTATATCGTTGAAATCGTTCGCCTCGGCATAGACGAACCCTTGGGTCATGGGGGTGAAATATTCGTGGAAAACGTCCTGCCCCGTCGCCGAAAGAGTGGTAATCGTCCTGCCATGGAAACTGTTTTTCAAGGTGATAATCGTGGAGTATTCTTTCCCCTTTCGCGTTTGACCGTAATGACGAGCCGCTTTGATTGCGCACTCGTTTGCCTCCGCGCCTGAGTTGGAGAAAAAGACCTTCTTCATCCCTGTGCGGGTGCAAAGCTCTTTCGCAAGTAACGCGCACGGTTCGCTGTAATACAGGTTAGAGGTATGTTGGATTTTGCCAAGCTGAGTCGTAACGGCTTTTTGCCATTCTTCGTCCCCTACCCCGAACGCGTTGACGGCAATCCCCGTGCCAAGGTCGATATATTCCTTTCCGTTTGTATCGTAGACCAACGACCCTTTACCTCTTTCAAGCTGTAAGGGAAAGCGGGCATACGTGCCTGCGATATATTGTTTGTCAAGTTCAATAATGTTCATAATAGCTGCCTATTGATATGAATTGAAAAGCCCTGCTTTTCGTGAATTGGCTATCGCCGTGAATTGAACGCTATGCGTTCGTGAATTGCCGACTTTGTCGGCATTATTGTAATATTTCCGCAACGTCTTGCTTTGCAAGACAATTCACGCGCCGTAGGCGCAATTCATGTCCGCAGGACAATTCACGTGAACGAAGTGAACAATTCACTTTCTTAAATTTTATTACCTGAAACGAACATAGTGCCTATGCCCTCATCCGTCAAAGTTTCAATGAGGATAGAGTGCGGAATACGCCCGTCGATGATGAATACTTTTTTCACGCCGCGGCGGATTGCCTCGATACAGCATTGAATTTTGGGAATCATACCGCCGACGATAACGCCGTCGCGGATAAGCTTGGGCGCGTCGGAAACGTAGACCTTGGAAATGAGGGTAGACGGGTCGTCTTTATCATAGCAAAGCCCCACGGTATCCGTCATGGAAATCAAGCTTTCCGCTTTAAGCGCACCCGCGATACGAGCCGCCGCTGTGTCCGCGTTGATATTATACGTATTCCCCTCGTCGTCGTAGCCGACGGTGGAAATGACGGGGATATATCCCTTTTCCAAAACGTCCACGATAGAGGAAACGTCCACGTCCGTAATATTACCCGCAAAGCCGTGGATATCATCCACCTTTTCCGCCTTGAGCATGTGTCCGTCCACACCGCAAAGCCCGATGGCTTTGCCGCCTTTGCTCTGCAAGAGGTTGACGAGATTTTTGTTTACCTTGCCCGCAAGTACCATTTGCACGATATCCATCGTTTCGCCGTCCGTTACCCGAAGTCCGTCGATAAACTGCGATTTTTTACCGATTTTCGTGAGCATTTCGGTAATCTCAGGGCCTCCGCCGTGCACAAGCACGACTTTGATACCGATAAGGGAAAGGAGCACGATATCCCCCATCACCGCTTCTTTAAGCTCTTCGCTCGTCATAGCGTTTCCGCCGTATTTGACGACGATAACTTTATCGTAGTATTTTTGAATATACGGCAACGCTTGGGTTAAGACTTCTGCGCGCTGCGCCGTGGTTAATTTGTCAAGTTTTTCCATAGAATAAATCTCCGATTTAATGAATTGAAAAGCTTTGCTTTTCGTGAATTGGCTATCGCCGTGAATTGAACGCCATGCGTTCGTGAATTGCCGACTTTGTCGGCGTTATTGTAATATTTCCGCAACGTCTTGCTTTGCAAGACAATTCACGCGCCGTAGGCGCAATTCATGTCCGCAGGACAATTCACGTGAACGAAGTGAACAATTCACTTTAAGTACGATAATCTCCGTTGATTTTCACATAGTCATAGGTCAAATCGCAACCCCAAGCGGTGGCTTTGCCCTCGCCGTCGTTTAAGGAGATGAGCACCTCGATTTCGCTTTGCAATAAAATTTCTTTGGCTTGTTCTTCGCTAAAAGGCACGCCCGC
>JAZUQM010000078.1:0-2827 GCA_045605705.1 Candidatus Scatosoma sp. | reverse complement strand
CGCCTAATCTATGGTCGTTGCCTGCCGAGGCTACCGATACGCGAAGCAAATCCTGATAATCGTCCACCGCCTTTAAGATTGCGCAAAGGAAGAGCAAGAACTGCGCGTTTTCGCCGGGGGTATCGCCTGGCTCAAGTAAATTGATACCTGTATTTGTAGAAATCGACCAGTTGTTATGCTTACCGCTGCCGTTGACCCCCTCGAAAGGTTTTTCGTGTAAGAGGCAAACCATGTCATGCTTCTTTGCGATTTTTTGCATGATTTCCATGGTCAGCTGGTTATGGTCTGCTGCAATATTCGTCGTCGCGAAGATCGGTGCAAGCTCGTGCTGTGCGGGCGCCGCCTCATTGTGCTCGGTCTTTGCCAGAACGCCGAGTTTCCAAAGCTCCTCGTTCAAATCGTTCATGAATGCCTGCACGCGGGGCTTGATAACGCCATAGTAGTGTCCCTCAACCTCTTGGCTCTTGGGGGGTTCTGCGCCGAAAAGAGTGCGCCCCGTGTACACGAGGTCCTTTCTCTTTTGGAACATGTCCTTATCGATAAGGAAGTATTCCTGTTCGGGACCGACGGTGGTTTTGATAGAGGTAACGTCCGCGTTTCCAAAAAGCTTCAAAACGCGCATGGCTTGTCGATTAATTGCTTCCATGGAGCGAAGCAGGGGGGTCTTTTTATCGAGTGCGTCTCCGCTGTAAGAGCAAAATGCGGTGGGGATGCAAAGCACCTTGTCCTTAATGAACGCATACGAGGTAGCGTCCCAAGCGGTGTAGCCTCTCGCCTCGAAGGTGGCGCGAAGACCGCCCGAGGGGAAAGAGGATGCGTCCGTTTCGCCCTTGACAAGCTCCTTGCCCGAGAATTCCATAATGACTTTTCCGTCCTTGTCGGGGGAAATAAAGCTGTCGTGTTTTTCGGCGGTAATACCCGTCATGGGTTGGAACCAGTGGGTATAATGGGTAGCGCCGTGAGAAATTGCCCAGTCCTTCATGGCTGCGGCAACGGCGTTTGCTACGGATAAATTGAGGCTTTTGCCGTCCTTGATCGTGCGCTTGAGAGAACTGTAAATATCCTCGGAAAGGGTGGCTTTCATCACCTTATCGTCAAAGACCATACACCCAAAGTAATCGGACACGAGTTTCATTATTGCTATCTCCTAAGTAAAATAAACGAAAGTAAACGAAAAAAGGCAAAGGCAACCGCGCTTTTCGCTTGTGGCACCTTTGCCGTTGCATGTATTATAACCTATTTATTAGGTTATTGTCAATTGTTTGAAGGGGAATTTTGTCTTTTTTCTCGCTTTTTCCAAGAGAGGAAGCCGTAGCAATCATTCACAAGAAAGGTCAAGAAACAAAATACCATGGGCAGGTAGGATAAACTTTCCAAAGAAGCCAGCACCCAAAGCCCGATAAGCACGATATCGTTCGCGCCGTACGCGAGGGCGTAATAGGGGCTGCGTAAAATCAAAAGAGAGGCTGCGTAAAAGCTTGTCGCAACCGAAACGGTGCTTAAGACGAGGTTAGGGGTATTAAAATACGCCAAAATGAAATAAAAGAGGAGGGTAACGGCTAGGGTCGCAAGACTTAAAAGCAGGAAACTGCGTTTGGTCATTTTTGCGATTTTTACCTCCGCTTTACCTTTAGCGGAAGGGTTTTTCAGCCAAGTGATACACGCGACGACCGCGCTCGGCAGGCTCATAAACACGTACGTTACCATTTCGCCGTAGTATCTAAATTTGAGAGAAACCCAACCGTACAAAAGGCTAAAAACGATGATTAAAAATTGCCCGACAACGTTGCCTTTTGCGATGAAAATTAGCGAGGACACCCCTACCAGGGACGCGATGAGCGTCAAAATATAGAAATCTCCGCCCAAGACATAAGAGAGGATAATCACGACGGACGAGCAAGCCCAAAGCGCCCACTCGAACGGGGAAAGATAGGAAAGAATTTTTTTACAGTTCATAAAACACCTTATCAAGAAAATTATCAACAAAAAACGCCCCTATTACGCATCTTCAAAGACCTAACGATACGTAATACGAACGCGCGCGTTCGCCACCCGGTGGCGGCAGGAAATATAGCTGTAACCATTATTATATAGGAAAAAGCGGAGTAAGTCAAGAGTTTGAAGGTAAAAACGTGAAAAAAAGGGAAGGAAAAATTTGCTTTCATTTGCTTGCGTTTTATTTTGGCAGTATGGTATAATATTTGCAGTGAGAGATTTTTAATAATACAAAAGGAGAAAGTATGTTAGAAGCAATCCTATTATTGTTGGCAGGCGTGGGCGTATTCATCGCGGGTATGAATATGTTAAGTGCAGGGCTCGAACAAAGCGCAGGCGGCGGTTTGAAGAAATTGCTTGGCAAAATCAGCAACAACCGTTTTGCAGGCGTCGGCGTCGGCGCGGCAGTAACGGCGATTATTCAAAGTTCGTCGGCGACTTCCGTCATGGTCATCGGTTTTGTAAACGCAGGAATTATGACCTTGACCCAAGCCGGAGCAATTATTATGGGTGCGAATATCGGTACGACAGTTACGGGCGTGTTGGTATCCTTGCAATCCTTGCCGATTTCCGACTTTGTTATGCTGCTTGCATTCGTTGGGGTCATGATGACCTTTATCAAATCGGAAAGGGTAAAACAGCTCGGCGGTATCCTGTGTGGGTTCGGTTTGATTTTCGTCGGCTTGGAACTTATGGGGTCTTCCTTGAAGAATTCGGTAGAAATCAACGAGTTTTTCATTAACTTATTCCAAAAGATTAATTTCCCCGTTTTACTTATCCTTTGCGGCGCGGTGTTTACGGCGGTTATCCAAAGCTCGTCCGCGGCAACGGG
>JAZUQM010000077.1:0-4165 GCA_045605705.1 Candidatus Scatosoma sp. | reverse complement strand
GACAAAGGCGCTATTATCAATAAGTGAATTGTGAACTTCGTTCACGTGAATAGCCCTACGGGCGTGAATAGTCTCTAACGGGACGTGAATTGCAAACCTTTGGTTTGCGTTATGGAAATATTACAATAACGCCGACAAAGTCGGCAATTCATGACGGCATAGCCGTCAATTCATGGCGTTAGCCAATTCGCGTAAGCTTGCTTACAATTCATTCCAAAGGAGAAAACTAATGTCAATGACAATGACGCAAAAAATCCTTGCGGCGCACGCAGGATTAGACAAGGTAGAGGCGGGACAGCTCGTTTTAGTCGACCTCGACAGAGTACTCGGCAACGACATCACCTCTCCCGTCGCGATTCGCGAATTTGAAAATATCGGAGGGGCCAAAGTTTACGACAAAGACAAAGTAACCATGGTCATGGACCATTTCGCGCCAAACAAGGATATCAAAGCGGCTACGCAGTGCAAAATGTGCCGCGACTTTTGCGATAAACACGAAGTAACCCATTTCTACGACGTAGGTCAAATGGGTATCGAGCACGCACTCCTGCCCGAAAAGGGCTTGGTTGTGCCTGGCGACGTAGTAATCGGCGCGGATTCCCATACCTGCACTTACGGTGCGCTCGGCGCGTTCTCTACGGGCGTTGGCTCTACGGATATGGCGTGCGGTATGGCTACGGGCAAGGCTTGGTTCAAAGTGCCTTCCGCAATCAAATTCGTGCTCAAAGGCAAACTCAATAAATACGTGTCGGGCAAAGACGTCATTTTGCATATTATCGGCAAAATCGGCGTGGATGGTGCACTGTATAAATCCATGGAATTCACGGGCGAGGGGGTCAAGTCCTTGACCATTTTCGATAGGCTCACCATTTCCAACATGGCAATCGAGGCGGGCGCAAAGAACGGCATTTTTGAAGTGGACGAGGAAACCATTCGCTACGTAAAAGAACGTTCCAATCGCGAATTCCCTATCTATAAAGCGGACGAGGACGCGGTGTACGACGCAACGTACGAAATCGACCTTTCTGCCATTCAATCGACGGTGGCATTCCCGCACCTGCCCGAAAACACCAAGACGTTTGACGAAATCGGGGAAATCAAGATTGACCAAGTGGTGATCGGTTCTTGCACCAACGGACACTATAAAGACCTTGCCGAGGCGGCGGAAATCTTGAAAGGCAAAAAGGTAGCCAAGCGGGTTAGAGCAATCGTCATTCCCGCAACGCAGGATATTTACATGAAAGCCATGGAAAACGGGCTTTTGAAAATCTTTATTGAGGCGGGCTGTATTGTATCCACACCCACCTGCGGACCTTGCCTTGGCGGGTACATGGGTATTCTTGCGGCAGGCGAAAGAGCGGTTGCAACCACAAACCGCAACTTCGTAGGGCGCATGGGGCACGTGGATAGCGAGGTGTATCTTGCTAGCCCCGCGGTGGCGGCGGCAAGCGCGATTACGGGTTACATTACCGACCCCAAAAACGTATAAACAATTCACCCTAAAATTAGGAGTATTAAAATGATATTCAACGGCAAAGCAATCAAATACGGAGATAACGTCGATACGGACGTTATTATCCCTGCAAGATACCTCAACACCATTGATAAAAAGGAACTTGCTTCCCATTGCATGGAAGATATCGACAAAAACTTCGTCAATAAAGTGCAGGCAGGGGACGTTATGGTGGCAGGGTATAACTTCGGCTGCGGCTCGTCTAGAGAGCACGCGCCCATCGCCATTCAAGCGAGCGGGATTTCCCTCGTAATCGCAAGGAGCTTCGCGCGTATTTTCTATCGCAATTCTATCAATATCGGTTTGGCGATTTTGGAATGCGACGAGGCGGTAGACGGTATCGCCGAAGGGGATAAAGTCGAGGCGGATTTGGATAACGGCGTTATCTACAACCGCACCACGGGTAAGAGCTTTAAGACGCAGCCTTTCCCTGCGTTCATTCAAAAAATCATCACTAACGGCGGTTTGGTAGCGTCCATTCAAAAAGGCGACGTTAAATAAATTAAGTGAAGTTTTTACCCTTTGGGCAAAAGATAAGTTTGCCTAACGGCAAGTTAAGTTTTCCGCTTTGCGGAAAGTGAAGTTTGCCCCTTGGGGCAAGTTATGGTAATATTAATAACAGCCACAACTTTTTACGGAGTAAAAAACTTCACTGCGGCGTAGCCGCAACTTCTCTTATCTAAAGATAAACTTCACTTTTACGAAGTAAAAACTTCACATTCGGAGAGAGATATGAAAAACTATAAAATCGGTTTATTAAAAGGGGACGGTATCGGCCCCGAAATTGTAGAAAGCGCGGTGCGCGTATTAGAGGCTGTGGGGACAAAGTTTAACCTTTCCTTTACCTTTACCCCATACCTTATCGGCGGCTCGGCAATCGACGCTTGCGGAAAACCTCTCCCGGAAGAAACGGTAGAGGGGTGTTTGAAAGCAGATAGCGTGTTGCTCGGCGCGGTGGGCGGACCGAAATGGGACACCCTGCCCGGGAACTTGCGCCCTGAAAAAGCACTTCTTGGTATTCGCGCCGCAATGGGGCTGTTTACCAATCTGCGCCCTGCTAAGCTGTATCCCGCACTCAAAGGGGAATGCCCTTTGCGTGAAGATATCGTAGCGAACGGCTTTGATATTATGATTGTGCGAGAGCTTACGGGCGGTATTTACTTTGGCGATAGAGGCTATCGCGAGGGTAAGTACGGCGAAGAGGCGTTTGATACCGAAAGCTATAGCCGTATGGAAATCGAGCGTATCGTCCGCGTAGCCTTTGAAACGGCAAGAAAACGCCGTAAAAAGCTTACGAGTATCGACAAGGCAAACGTCCTTGAAACTTCCCGTCTTTGGAGAAAAATCGTACACGAGCTTGCAAGCGAATATCCCGACGTCGAGGTGAGCGATATGCTCGTAGACAACGCGGCAATGCAGCTTGTTCGCAACCCCTCGCAGTTTGACGTTATCGTAACCAGCAACATGTTCGGGGATATTCTCTCCGACGAGGCGTCGCAAATCACGGGCTCTATCGGCATGCTGCCTTCCGCGTCCTTGAACGAGGGCAAGAGAGGCTTGTACGAGCCTATCCACGGCTCAGCGCCCGATATTGCGGGGCAAAACAAGGCAAACCCGATTGCGACGATTTTGTCCGCAGCTATGATGCTGCTGTATGCCTTTGACGAAGCAGAGGCAAGCGAGGCAATCGTTTCGGCGGTGGATAAAGTCTTAGAAGCAGGCTATCGCACGGCGGATTTGGCGCATGGCGCGCCCGCGCTTACGACCACGGAAATGACGGATAAAATTATCGAGGCACTTTAATGGGAAACAAATTGCAACAACTGCAAAGCAAGCTGTGCTCCTTAGCGGTATTTCGAGGAGTGCTTGAAACCCCCGTATTTTCCTTGTTCGGGGGGTATTGCTACTGCGATGAAGAAGAATTTTACGCGCAGCTTGACGCGTATGCGGCGTTCGTAGCGGAAATCTACGAAAACGGCGGAAATTTGACCAAGCTCGTGCAAAAAATCGTCTTTTCAAACGAAAACGTGTACGTAAAAGCGTATGCCAAGGGCGAAAACGTCAACCCGCATATTATAGCGTCCGTAGAAAGAGAGCTGTCCTGCTTTACCGAGTTCGCCTCGCTTACGCCTAAGGATTTTGCTGAACATTTGGGCGTTTCCTTAGAAGAAATCCCTACGTTTGATTCGTTCAACGCAGACATGGGTGCTCTCTATAAGGAAAGATTGCTTGATATTAAGAAACACGGGTATGGGATTTTTGCCTCGAACGGCATGTTCCGTTTTTCGGAAGAAAAGCAAATCGAGCCTATCGTCAGCGCGGATAAGACCCAGCTTTGCGACTTTGTGGGCTATGAGGAAGAACGAGGCAAGGTGCTTGATAACACCCGCGCGTTTATTGCGAATAGACCCGCTGCCAACGTGCTTTTATGCGGTGATGCAGGCGCGGGGAAATCGTCTACGGTCAAAGCGGTGGCAAACGCCTTTTTTGAAGAGGGCGTTCGCTTGATTGAGCTTAGAAAAGACCAGCTTCGGTATTTGCCTGAGGTGATGGGGAAAATCAGCGACAATCCTTTGAAGTTTATCATCTTTATAGATGATTTGTCCTTTAACCAAAACGACGATAATTTCTCTATGCTCAAAGCGGCGCTTG
>JAZUQM010000076.1:0-2532 GCA_045605705.1 Candidatus Scatosoma sp. | reverse complement strand
GCTTACGTGAATTGGCTGCTGCCGTGAATTGAACGCTTTGCGTTCGTGAATTGGCAAGCAAGGCTTGCCGTTATTGTAATATTTCCATAACGTCTTGCACCGCAAGACAATTCACGTCCATAGGACAATTCACCTAAGTTTCACGTGAACAGAGTTCACAATTCACCCTAAAAGGAGCCCCCATGCCCCAAGACGCTTTCCATATCCGCCGCTTGGCAAACGAACTTAATCATTACCTCGTCCACGGCAAGGTCAACCGTATTTCGCAGGTGAATAAGGACGAGCTGACCTTTATTATATACACCAAAAAACAACGGTTAAACTTGTTTTAAGCGCAAACGCCTCTAACGCGCGCGTTTGTTTGTCGGCTACGGAAAAAGAGCCCGCACCTATCGCGCCGAATTTTTGTATGCTGCTTAGAAAGCACCTGCAAAACGCGGAAATCGTTGAAATCCGCCAACACGAATTTGAACGTATTATTGAAATCGAGCTGTATTGCCAAAGTGATTTTTCGGGCTGCAACCGCGTGCTGCATTGCGAGCTTATGGGAAAATATTCAAATATCGTTCTCACGGAAAACGGCGTCATTTTAGGCGCGCTTAAATCCACCGCTTTGGAAAACGATTCCCACCGCGTACTTCTACCCGGGGCAAAGTATCTCTATCCCGCACCGCAGGATAAAATATCGCCTTTCGATGGGGCAGGTATGCGTTCAATATTGGAAAACTTCTTCTCTACGCATGAAAATCCCGACGACGAAACGCTTGCCCTGTTCCTCTTTGAACGGGTATTCGGGCTTGCGCTTGCCACGGCAAGAGAGCTTGTGCGTATTACAAAGGAACGGGAGCTACCGCTTTGGGAGCTTGTCGGCGAATTTTGCTTAAACGAACCATGCAAGCCCTGCTTACAAATGCAAAACGGCGTTGCCAAGGATTTTTTCGCTTTTCCCGTTGCGGGGGGTGTGGAAACCCCCTCTTTATGTAAAGCCGAGGACGAATTTTTCACCGCTCGTGAGAATAAAAAGGGGTTCGAGGGGCAAAAACGCAAGTTGGAAAGCGCACTCCGCGCGTTAAATAAAAAGCAGTCGAAAAAAATGCAGGATACTCTCGAACGCTTGAAAGAAGCGGAGAAAGCCGAGGATTGTAAAATCAAGGGCGAGCTTCTCACCGCAAATTTATACCGCATACAAAAGGGGGATACGGAAATCCTTTTGGAAAATTGGTATTCGCCTGACTGCGAGCAAATCAAAATCCCGTTAGACCCTACCCTGTCCCCTGCTAAAAACGCGCAAAGGTATTTTAAGACGTATAACAAGCACAAGCGTGCAAAAGAGGTTTTAACCCCGATTTTGCAGGATTTGGAAAAGGAAATGGACTACGCGGAAAGCGTGTCGGCGTTTATTGCTTCCGCGGAAAGCCCGCTCGATTTGAAAGAGGTGGAAACGGAGCTTATCGGCATGGGCTTGCTCCGTGCACCTAAGGAAAAGGTAGGCGCAAAGAAAAAAGACCCCGTACCTTTTAGAGAGTACGAGTATATGGGATATAAAATTTACGCGGGCAGAAACAATTTACAAAACGACAGACTTCTCCGCGAGGCAAATCCCGACGATATTTGGCTACACACGCAAAAATACCATTCCTCCCACGTTATTATCAGTGCGCGAGGGGGGCAGGTACGAGATGAAGCACTGCTTTTTGCCGCGGAAATCTGCGCATACTATTCCAGCGGAAAGGACGGGGATAAAATCCCTGTGGATTACTGTAAACGGAAATTCGTTAAAAAACCGAATAAAAGCAAAGCGGGTTTTGTAATCTACACCGACTACAAAACCCTGCTGGTTACGCCAAACGCGCATAAATAAGCTCCTTAAAGGGGCTTATTTTTACACATATTCTTTCCATTTCTTTTCAAATTCTTCCTCGCGGGTAATCATTTCGTCCATGAGCTTGATAATTCTCTCGTCCCCCTTTGGAGAAAGCTCACCCGCCGTTCTTTTGAGGGCGGTTATCCCCATAACCGTACCTTGTACCATCATTTCCGCGATATGCGAACGGGAATTATCCGTTAAGGTGTTCATTTTGATAGAACCCCACATCATCGCTTTTTTCATGGGGTTGGGTTCTTTTAACTCGATACCGCAGTCGCGCGCAATGATTGCGGCTCTTGCGGAGAATTTTTCGTACTCCTCGTGCTGAGAATGAAGCTCTGCTTTGACTTCCTCATCCTCGCCCACTTCGGGGAGAATATCCGCTATCGAAGTGAGAGCAAGCTGTGCGTTACGATAAATTTCGGCAAGTGCCTCTTCCGTTTTCTTTTTGTCCATGGTTATCACACTCCTTATTTCTTAATTTGTACAAAAGCCAAAAAACTATGCTTTTTTCTTTGAAAAATACGAAAAATGAAGTAAAAACGCTTGACGGAAAGGATTTTTATGTGTTATAGTTATAGTCGAGCCGATAGAAACGGGCTTTTTTAAGTCAGCAATTTTGCTGCGCCTTGGCATTTCTTCGAGACTGGAAAGAGGAGGTAAAA
>JAZUQM010000075.1:0-5966 GCA_045605705.1 Candidatus Scatosoma sp. | reverse complement strand
TACATTCAAACTTCCCATGGTGGTTTCCTCTTCCGACTGCGCATAAATATTTAGCGTATTGCCACTATTTACTACAATTCCATATTTTACTGTCAATACAGCTCCATCTGTGAGAATCAGATGTACGGTACCTGACACCTTTACAGTATCGTTGATAGCAATCTCACCATTTACCACATACCAGCCATTACTCCATGATTTAGTTTCAGGAGTAACCTCTGTGTACTCTGTGACAGTCTGTGTCTTTCCTTCTGTATCCAAATAGCTGACTGAATTTGCCCCAAATGCGCTTGTTGGCATAAGAGTGAATATCAGCATGATACAAAGTGCCAGACTTATCACTTTTTTTGCAAGTTTTCCTTTCATATTATTTTTTCCTTCTTATTTATGATTTCTTTGCATTCGTTCTTCCAATGCATGCTCATTGCCTTCTTTAATATATTCCAACGTGTTTTGGATATCCGTCAACGTCGTAAGCGCAAGAAAGTCCATCTTCAACATGCCCACCGCCTCGACCTCTTTCATGTCGAACTGCGTAACGATATCGTCGCCGTTTCTTGCCAAGGGTACGTTGTCCGCAAGCACTTTGTTGCAAATAACGACGCCTGCGGCATGCTCCGAAGTGTTCTTAGGCATACCCTCAAGCTTTAAGCCCATATCAATAACCCGTTTCAGCTCGGGATTGGTTTCGTACACCTCGATAAATTCAGGGTTCTTCTTTTTCTTTTGTTCGGCGAGGTTCTTTTCGATATCCCCTCGCTTTTCTTCGGGCAAATTCGGGTCGGCAAGCTGTTTTTCAAGCTTGGGTATCTTATGCCCCAACAGCTCCCCAATTGTCGATTTGCCGTCCATCAGCTTTGCCACTTTATCCGTTTCCGCATAAGACACGCCCATAACTCTGCCCACGTCCTTGATAACCGCGCGCGAGGCAAGCGTACCGAACGTAACGATTTGCGCCACGTTTTCGGGGTGATATTTCCCACGTACGTATTCTATCGTTTCATATCTGCGTTTGGTACAAAAATCGACGTCGAAGTCGGGCATGGATACACGGTCGGGATTCAAAAAACGCTCGAAAATCAAATCGTACTTCAAAGGGTCAACGTCCGTAATACCGATAGCGTACGCAACGATACTGCCTACGCCCGAGCCACGCCCCGGTCCTACGGGAATCCCGTGCAAACGCGACCAGTTGATATAGTCCCAAACGATAAGGAAGTAATCGGCAAAACCCATTTTGATAATGATGCCAAGCTCGTAATTCGCGCGCTCCTTAATCTCTTCGGTAATCTCGCTATAACGCCGAGGCAAGCCCTCCCACGTTAAGCGAGTAAGATAATCGGGCGAGGACGAGCCGTCGTCCGCTTTATACAGAGGAATAAGCGAAGTATCACGAATAGGGTCGCCCTTGGGCGTGAGGTCGAACACGGGTTCCTCGATTTTATCCGCAATCACGCGGGTGTTGGTGATTGCCTCGGGTACGTAGTGGAACAACTCCAACATTTCGTCCCCCGACTTCATGTAAAACTCGTGCTCCTCAAAGCGCATTTTAGGGTTTTCAAGCGTGGATTTCGTTTGAATACAAAGCAAAATCTCGTGCGCTTCCCAGTCCTCTTTTTCGATATAGTGCACGTCGTTGGTCGCGACCATTTGAATATCCAACTCTCTTGCGAGCTTGATAAGGTCGGGCAAAATCTGTTTTTGTTCGGCGATACCGTGGTCCTGAAGCTCGATATAGAAGTCCTCGCCGAACACCTCTTTCATTTCAAGCGCCCACTTTTTCGCCCCTTCGTAATCCCCTCTTAAAAGGAGCTGAGGCAATCTCCCCGCCAAACAAGCGGAAAGACAAATGACCCCCTCGCTATGCTGTTTGATGAGGTCGTAGCTGATACGGGGCTTGCCCCCGTAATAACCGTCGATAAAGGACAGGGAATCGAGCTTTACAATGTTCTTATACCCCGTCTTATTCTTGGCAAGCAAAACGATATGCTCGTTCTTCCCCTGGCGCTTGTCCAAGTGATTATCCACGGCATACAGCTCGCAGCCGATAATATATTTAATCCCTTTTTTGACGCATTCTTCCGCGAAATACAAGGACGCGTACATATTCCCGTGGTCGGTGATCGCACAGGCGTTGATGTTATTCTTAACGAGGTGGTCGATTAAATCGTCCACCTTCGCCGCCCCGTCCAAAAGGCTGTATTCCGTGTGTAAATGCAAGTGTACAAAATCCGTCATAATTTTACTTCTCTATTTTATCCGCAAGTTCTAAAAGCTTTCTAATGCGATGATTTAGACAGCTTTTGCTTATTTTTAATTCGTCTGCAAGCTCTTGCATGCTTTTTGCAGGGTACTTCAGGCGGGCGTCCGCCACCCCTTTGAGCTCCTCGCTTAAATCGTTGTACCCGCTCCATTTGCTCAGCTTTTCAATCGCTACGACCTGCTTTACAGCCGCAATTGCCGTCTTATCCGCGTTGCCTGCCATGCAATTTTGCGCACGGTTGCTGCGGTTTGCCTTGTCCCGCTTTTCCACGAGTACCGAAAGCTTTTTTAAGGCGTTATCCGCCCCGATAATCGAAAGAAAATCGGAAATAACTTCCTTACTCTTAATGTATACCACGTAGGTTTCCTTACGCGCGATTAAACGGGGAATGAGTTCTAACTCCGTTAAAAGCTCGCAAAATTCCCGCGCGGTTTTTCTATCCGCAAATACGATTTCCAAGTGATAGCCCGTTTTTCCACTCTCACTAGGCAACGTACAGCTTCCGCCGCCCAAAAACGCGCCTTGGGCATAGGCGATTTTATTTTCCTCGTCGCTTACAAGTGAGGAAGATATCCCCTCGCGAAGCTCCCCCGTCTTTTTGACGAGCCCAAGCGCTTTCATAACCTCTTCGGCGTTTGCAGGGGGGCATTGCAAAAGCAGCTTGTCCCTGCCGCTCATTCTATCCATGGTCGCGCTCGTGATATACAGCTCCGCGCCGAACACCTCGAAAAATGCCGCGGTGAAAAACTCGGCTACGTTCTCCGTTTCACTGACGATGAAAAAGCTGGGCGAACCGTCCTTAATCCCGACGATACCGCTCGTCTTGACAAATGCGGAAAGGGCGGCTTTCTTTTGAGATTTCGTCAAAGTCCCGCCGCGGCTTATGAGCTCTTTTTTGATATCCGTAGTAAAGCTCATACTCCCCTCTCCTTATACTGCGCAAAACGGAAGGCAGGATACCGTCCGTCAATATTGTCGATACGCTCCATAGGGAAATTTAACCTTGCAAGCTGCTCTACGACAAGCTTCGTATCCCCCACCCGCTCTTTTGCGTGCGCGTCAGAGTTTATGATAAACCGCGCGTCCGTTTTTTGGACGATATCCATAAGTTCCTCGTCCGTAAGGTGTTGTTTTTTGGAGTTCAACTCAATATACGTACCATAATCCGCCGCGCATTTTGCCACCTCTAATGCGTCCGCAGGGCATTTATAGCCAAGGTGGGTAATCGCGTCTACGGGATTGTTTTTTATGGTGTTGATATACGCTTTGGTATTGCGTTTAATGAGCTTTTTAGAGGGAGCCCAAAGCTTGTCCGCAAGGAAATTTCCGCAGCCGTAGCCGAAGAAATCCCCCACCTTTTTGTAAGCCACACAAACGTGCTTTCCGCAAAGATAGATATCGAAATTTTCAAAATCCTCTTCTCTCAAATCGGTGCGCCCATCCTTACCTAAAATATTCGCCTCGACGCCGACGAGCACCTCTATGCCATACTCTTTCCGCGCGTTTTCACACTCCTTCCTGTACGCGGGGATATCCTTTTTCCGTATCCCGAACGCCGTATGCGCAAAACCGTGATCGGCAATACCGATTTGTTTTAAGCCCAAACACTTTGCCTGCATGGCATTCTCACCCACCGTATTTTTACCGTGGGAATAAGGCGTATGCGTATGGTAATCTCCCGTTAAAATCAAAATAGACTCCTTTTATTCAAGGTAGCGAATTTCCTCTTCTAAGCACACCCCATACTGCGCGTAAACAGCGTTTTTGACGAGGGTAATCAAGGATTTTATCTCCCTTGAAGTCGCTTTTTTATCGTTGATGATAAAGTTTGCATGTTCCTTGGATACAATTGCACCGCCAACCCGCATCCCCTTTAAGCCTGCCTTATCGATAAGTTCTCCAGCTGATAGGTCTTCAAAATTTTTGAACACGCACCCCATACTCTTACCCTTAGGCAATCGCATGCGCTTTTGGATATACTCTCTTTGACGAGCGAACACGCGCTCAGGCGAGCTTTGACGCAAACGAAGCGTACCGCCCACAATCACAGCCCCTGTCCGCATGAATATGCTGTCCTTATAGGCATAAGCGCAGTCCGCTTTGGATAGAGTTTGCATTTCCCCGTTTCTATAAACGCGCACGCTTTCCACTATCCTTTCGATATATATTCCACCTGCGCCTGCGTTCATATACAAAGCCCCGCCGAGCGTACAAGGAATTCCTGCTAAAAACTCCGCGCCCTCAAGCCCCTCTCCTTTCAAAAAATCGAGAAAGGCTCCGCTTAAAACCCCCGCTTCGGCATATACCCGCTCTCCCTCTAAGCGTTTTACGGCGTTCAACTTTTTTGTGCAAACGACGGCTTTATCCGTGCCTAAATCCGTCGGCAAAACGTTGGTTAGATTTCCAACGATAAGATAGGCGCGCCCCTCCCTTTCCAAGCGGGAAAGAAGCAGTACAAGCTCTTCTTCCGTTCTTGGATAGAAAGCGATTTTTGCACACCCTCCGCAACCGATAGAGCTATGCAGGGAAAAATCGAACGGGCGTTCGATAAGGAAATCGTCGTAACCGACGTACAAATCTTTTTCAAACAAGGTTATACCCTCCTATTGTACCATATTTTTTTTGTTTTTGAAAGTGTTTCGTTTGATTTTTAGCGAAAAATTTTTATTTCCCTATCATGAATATGCAAAAAGGCTTGGGAATAGCCCCAAGCCTTGGAAAATTTCATATGTTTTTTATGCCCGATACACAATTTCGCCGTCCCGCACGGTTAGGATAACGTCGTAGTTTTTATTCAACACCGTGAAGTCGGCACGTTTGCCAAGCTTGATACTTCCCACCTCGTTATCCATTTTAAGATTCTTGGCGGGATTGATGGTCGCAAAATCCACTGCTTTCGTGAAAGGTACACCCACCTTTTCGACCGCATTTTGCAACGCCCTATTCATCCGCAGTACGCTTCCTGCAAGCGTACCGTCTTGAAGTCGAGCCTCGCCGTCCTTTACGTAGACCGTTTGACCGCCCAGCTCGCTAACGCCGTCAGGAAGCCCCTTCGCACGCATAGCGTCGGTAATGAGGGTAACTTTATCCGCAGGTTTATTCTTAATCAAAAGACGCATCGCGGGCACGGACACGTGAATGGTATCCGCAATTAATTCGCAGTTCAGCCCGTCTAAAAGCATTGCGCTGCCCACCGTGCCGATTTCTCTATGGTGAAGCGCGCTTTGTGCATTATACGTATGGGTAACGTTGCTTGCACCCAAGCTTACCGCCTTTTCAATATCAAGGTATTTCGCACCCGTATGCCCGATAGAGGATACTACCCCTTTTTCCGTTAAGTGGCGAACAAGCGCTTCCGCGTCCTCCGCTTCAGGCGCAAGGCTAACGATGCGGATTGCGTTACCGCTAGCCGCGTTATATTCGTCAAACGCATCGACGTCAGGCGTTTTTACGTATTCGAGAGGCTGCGCGCCTTTATGCGCTGCCGCGATAAACGGACCCTCCAAATGAATACCCGCAACGCGCGCGCCTTCTTTACGCACTTGCGCACGATACTCCTTTACCGCCGACATCGCTTTTAAGATGTTTTCGCGGCTTTGCGTCATGGTGGTTACAAGGAAAGAGGTCGTCCCCTCTTTCGCTAAGGTATCCGCAATAACGGCGATATCCTCTACCGTACCGTCCAAAGTCGGAGGCCAAGCGG
>JAZUQM010000074.1:0-3533 GCA_045605705.1 Candidatus Scatosoma sp. | reverse complement strand
AAACGCGTCATTAACGGTTTTAATCATCTTCATTTCCCCCTCTTATAGCCCCAGTTCTTCCAAATATTTCTTCATTTGCGCTTGCACTTCGGCAAGTTCCGCTTCGATATCTGCAATATTTTTTTGCACTGCTTCGATATCGACAAGTTCTTCTTCCTCAAACGTATCCACGTAACGAGGAATATTCAAATTGTAGTCATTTTCTTTAATTTCATCAAGCGTCGCCACATGGCTATATTTCTCTTCGCCTGCAAAGTTGATATCTGTCTTATATGCGTTATACGTATCCACAATACGTTTCACGTCACATTCACGCAAAATGTTTTGGTTTTTGCCTTTTTCATAGTTACCTTCTCCGCTTGCATCGATAAACAACACTTTGTTATTCGTACCTCTATCCTTTCTAAAAATCAAGATGCAAGCAGGAATGCCTGCGCCGTAGAAAAGGTTGGCAGGAAGGCCGATAACAGCATCTAATAGATTAAAGGATTCAATCATGGCACGGCGGATTCTACCTTCGCCTGCTCCACGGAACAATACGCCGTGAGGAAGAATTACACCCATTCTACCCGTAGAATCATCCAAGCTATGCAACATGTGCATTACAAATGCATAGTCGCCCTTAGACGTAGGAGGAATCCCCCAATCGAAACGTCTAAACGTGTCAAGCTCGGGCGACATTTTATCAATTTGTTTGCCTTTTACATCCACCCCTGCATTCGCCAAGAAACCGCTATCCCATTTATCAAGGGAGAAGGGAGGATTTGCAACTATGCACTGGAATTTCATCAACTTATCGTCTTTTACGTTGCCAGGGTTTGCCAACGTATCGCCGTGCCAAATGGTCGCATCGTCAATGTTATGCAAGAACATATTCATACGGCAAAGCGCCCAC
This sequence comes from Candidatus Scatosoma sp., assembly GCA_045605705.1. Lineage (GTDB taxonomy): Bacteria > Bacillota > Clostridia > Christensenellales > Borkfalkiaceae > Scatosoma. The sequence goes on along the minus strand of JAZUQM010000074.1, from coordinate 2,638 downwards.
GTTTGCATATTCATTTCTTGACCATACAAGTGCGTTTTATTGCTTCCCACCTGCTTATATGCCTTCAAAAGCAATCCACCGCTGCCACACGTAGGATCGTAAATGCGGTCATTTTCCTTGGGTTGTACAAGCCTTGCCACCAACTCAGAAACCTTACTCGGGGTATAGAACTCCCCGCCCTTCTTCCCTGCATCCGAAGCGAAGTTTGCAATCATATATTCGTAAGCGTCACCGATAATATCCGTGCTGTCTAACTGCGACGGGGAAAGGTCTAACCCATTGAAATCCTTGAGAAGGTTTTCAAGAATGGCATTTTTCGTTTTTACATCACCAAAATCGACGGACGAATTGAAGTCAATCGCACGGAAAACTTCGTGCAACTTTGCACTGTTATTTCTTTCAATCGCCGCAAGCGCCGTATTGATTTTTTGACCAATTTCAGGGTCTTTTCTATTATTGTAAAGGAAGCCAAATGTAGACTCTTCGTCCATGACAAAACGGTCACGGCTCATTGCGCGCTGGATTCTTTCTTCATCGCCGTTGTATCTTGCACTGTATTCTGCCCTCTTTTCCGCGTAAACGTCGCTTAAATATTTCACGAACAACATAGAAAGGATATAATCCTTATATCTCGAGCTGTCAATTTTACCTCTAAAACTATCACACGCCTTCCAAAGTACCGTTTCAATATTCTGTTTCGTCGTCATTTTTATTTACCTTCCTTTATCGTATTGTATATTCTGTTGATGAGTTCTTTATTGTATTTTTCTTTTTCCATTGATAGCTTATACAGCAATTCCTGCTCTCGTTCCGTCAAACGTAACAACTCGCCTAGAATCCGTTGCTTTTCAATAGGAATAATTCGTATCGGTAAACCTGCTATCGCCCCCGAACTTATTGTCCCAAACGCTGTGCTGCCACTGCTGTTTTGCTTTATTCGCATATTTATTTTATCGCGCCCGAGTGTCCAATACATATATTCTGGTAATACGACGCGCCGATTCACACGTATAATCGCAAAGTGCGACGGGATAACCAATCCACATAAATCCTGTTCTTTGATTAACACCGCCGTATATGGCGCACTCAATCTAACAAGAATATCCCCCATCTGCGTCAGACAATCCAACTTCAAAGGCAAGGAAGATTCGTAATCTTCTACGTATTCCTTATTTATATAACCTTCACTTGCTACACATTTCAAGTTGAGCATTTTATATTGATAGCGGATAATCGCATTTTGTTCCACTTTTTTTCTCGCCGTAACTACACCCGTTCGAATCGTTGCGACTTCACCAATCGTCTTTCCCATATTTTTTGTCCTGATTTTTTTGTGATTTATTTTTCGGAAATAAATACACTCCCCTTTGTGAGTGTACCCATATTTTAGCATACTTTTTTTAGGTTGTCAACTATTTGCACTGGTTTTTTTGTGATTTTTTTTGAAAAAATTAAAATTTTTCACTTTAGATAAGAAAAGAGCTCGATTTCTCGAACTCTTAGCGTGTTTTTTATTCAATTTACTCTACCCAAAAGGAAATCGACGGTTATCTCCATATAATCAGCGAGCTGATCTAAATGTACAATGGAGGGTATTCGTTTGTCATTTAACCACGCATGGCTTGTAGCGCTGGAAAAGTGCAAATTCTTTTGAAGCTCATACTGTGAGGTGTGCGTTTCCTCTAAAGCCTTGCGAAACGTTGCCGCGAAGGATTGAACAGGCTGAAATTCTTGAACGTCACAATAATCAAGACGCCCTAAAAGAACATCAGCTGAAACATTAAAGTATTCGATAATTCTAATGAAGAGATCGTAATTTGGCAGCCGTTCTCCACGCAAATATCTCGTAATATTGCTTCGATCCATATTTAAGATTTTCCCAAGCGCGGGCGCGTTCAAATTCTTCTCTTCCATTAGAGCCGAAAGGTTTTCGGCAAATTTCGACAAAATAACCATAACAAAGACAATCTCCTACAAAATATTCTATTTAGTTTTGGCAACAAACAGTTGCTTGTGGTCGAAACTAAATGGTATAATATAGGTACAAACAAATTGGCGCGCGATTTGATTGAATAAAATAATTGTAGGAGAAAACAGCATGGAAAACAATCAAAGACAAATTTCCGTTAGAGATTTAACGGAAGAAATCACGTTGCTCGTCAAGGACGAAATCGTGGCTACATATACTGAAGAAGAAAGTGCTTTGCAGGTGCATTTTTTGAATGGTCAAAACTTCCGCATTTCTGTTGAAGCAATGAAGTAAACCAGTGCTTTATAGTTACGTCGAAGTATTATAACACAAGAAAAAAGGTTGGCAATGTCAAACATTGTCAACCTTTTGGTTTTTATGTCTATGAAGTCGTCACATTACTTAATTAAGCCTTTGATTAAGTAAAAAATAACCAACGGAGGAATAAGCCCCGAAAGCATTATTTTTAATGCAATTGAAAACATTTTATGTTTTCGACGAATTATTCGCGACACTTGGATATTTTGTTCTGCTAACTGATCTTCTAAATTAACGCTTTCATCCTCTAACCAAGCTTTATATTCCTCCGCATTTTCCAAACCTGCAATATCACCCCAAAAATATATATTCCTCTTTTTTGTTAAAGCCTTAGTGTTTGGAAAAAAGGAA
>JAZUQM010000073.1:0-8799 GCA_045605705.1 Candidatus Scatosoma sp. | reverse complement strand
GGGATAAAAACGGTTACGATTGTCGTGTTATTTGCGACCGCATATGCAGCGATAAGAAATAAAAATGAAGTGGTTTTATTCCATCGCAATTTATCAAAACAAATCACGAGAAAAGCCGTTGCCGTTGCAAGCATGTCCTTTACAATCATGTTTTTATCCACCATATTGCTTGCCGCTTTTACAAACGCCCCCGCGTTGGACGTAATTTATGAAACGGTAAGCGCAACCGCGACGGTAGGGCTGTCGAGAAATCTTACGCCGTTTTTAGACGTCTGGGGCAAAATCGTTATTATTGCAACCATGTATTTTGGGCGGGTCGGGCCGATTTCTTTGGCTATCGCGTTTGTTTCAAATAAAGAAACGGGAAATATCATAAAAAATCCAACCGAGGAAATAAGCGTAGGCTAATTGTATAAAGGAGGGTATATGAGTATTCATAAATCTTATGCCGTGTTTGGGCTTGGTAGATACGGATTATCAGTCGCAAAAGAACTTGCGCATAGCGGGGCGGAGGTTTTGGCGGTAGATTTAGACGAGAGCATCGTAAATTCTGCAATTGCCGAAATTCCTTTCTGCAAGTGTGCGGACGTAACCGATTTAGAGGTTATCAAACAACTTGGTGTTGCCAATATGGACGTCGTGGTGATTGCTATGGCGAATAACCTTGAAGCAAGCGTTATGGCGGTAATGCTGTGTAAAGAGGCTGGGGTCAAAACCGTAATTGCAAAATGCGCCAATGAAATGCATAAAAAGGTTTTAAGCAAGGTAGGCGCGGATAAAGTGGTGTTCCCCGAATGTGAATCGGGTATGCGGCTTGCGAAAAATCTTTTAAGTTCCGGTTTTATCGACGTGATTGAATTATCGAATGACGTATCACTTATAGAACTGGACGTAAAGCCCGATTGGGAGGGGAAAACATTAATCGAATTGAATTTGCGTAAAAAATACTCTATCAACGTTATTGCAATTCGACAAGGGAATAATTTAGAAATCAATATTGATCCCACCACAAAATTGGCTAGGGATATGCAGCTTGTCATTATTACAAATACTTCCAAGATAAGCAAGTTAAAATAAAATTTGGTTTTATTTACCGATAAAAAGGCAGGATTTGGTCCTGCCTTTTTTACTGGTTTCTTCTCTTGACATTATAGCAAACGAATGTTATAATAAATGTGATTTTAACGGAGACGCAGGATATTATGAAAAAGATTTGTATTCTTCTTTGTGGACTTTTCTTTCTATTGCTTGCGTTGCCTATTGTTAATTATTTCACGGGTTATGATATTCACCGTAACGTAAAGTATGGGACAAAGGATGTGAACGCTATGGACGTTTATATCCCCCAAACGGCGTATGAGCGGGAAAGTAACGGCTGCATTTTATTTATCCACGGCGGGTCGTGGTCGGGCGGCGATAAAAAGGAAGAAGCGTTTCGCTGCCGATTGCTCGCAAGCCGCGGCTATATCACGGCAACCCTAAATTATACCCTTTGGAGCGAGGCAACGGCTGAGGAATATACCGTCTTTGAAGTCCTTGACGAGATAGGCATGGCTTTGCTGAGGATAAAAAACTTTGCGGCGGAACGCGGGGTTAGCGTGGATAAAGTAGGGGTTACGGGTTATTCCGCGGGGGCACATCTCGCCATGCTGTATTCCTATTCCCGAAGGGATAGCGCACCTATGGAAATTGCGTTTACGGCAAGCATGGCAGGTCCTGCCGATATTTCTCCTAAGGTTTGGGGCGAGGATATGACGATACGGATTATTAAACGTCTCACGGGGGAAGAAATTGACAGGGAGGATATTCTTTCGGGTAGGGCGGACGAGCTTATCTCTTCCATTTCTCCCACGGCGTATATTAACGAAAGTGCGCCGCCAACGCTGATAATGCATGGGAACAAGGATGACGTTGTACCGCCCGCCAATGCGGATTCCTTAATAAAAACACTGTCGCAAAACTCGATTGCACACGATTATATACGCTTAAAAAATTCTAACCATATGCTTATACAAAATCCTATCAAGCACTTAGAGTATTACAAAATGCTTGTAAGGTATTGTAAAACCTATTTTTAATAAAGCGCACCCCTGGGTGCGTTTTCTTCATACTTTTCATTTTTTTGAAGCATACTGCCCATATGGAAAAATTGTTAAACGAGGCGCAAGCCCTGAAAAAAGAACTTATAGAAATTCGGCGGTATTTACACAAAAACGCCGAGGTGGGTTTTGCTTTGGATAAAACGCAAAACTATATCCAAAAACAACTTGAAAACATGGGCATAACGGCGCAAAAGTGCGGAAAGGCAGGGATAACCGCCTTGCTTGGCAAATCTACGGGAAAAACCTTTTTGCTTCGCGCGGATATGGACGCTTTGCCTATTCCCGAGCGTTCGGGCGAGCTCTTTTCCGCGAAAAACGGCAACATGCACGCGTGCGGGCATGATTTGCATGCAACCATGCTCCTTGGCGCGGCGCGTTTACTGAAAGCACAAGAAAAGACCTTAAACGGGCGGGTAAAGCTCCTATTTCAGCCCGCCGAGGAAATTCTCGAAGGCGCAAAAGACGTCTTAAAATCGGGCGTTTTGGCAAATCCTAAGGTGGACGGGGCAATGATGCTGCACGTTATGACGGGGAATGCTCTGCCTGTGGGGACGGCGGTGGTGGCTTCGCAAGGGGTAAGCGCGCCTGCCGCCGATTACTTTACGATTACCGTACAGGGCAAGGGCTGCCATGGGTCAGCGCCGTGGAACGGTGTGGACGCATTGACGGTCGGGGCGCGTATCTTACTTGGATTGCAAGAGCTTTCCGCGCGGGAGCTTTCTCCCTCGCAAACGGCGGTTTTGACGGTGGGGAGTATAAAGGCAGGCTCGGCGGGTAACGCCATTTGCGACGGTGCGGAACTGAGCGGGACGATTCGCGCCTTCGACGAAGGGGTGCGGGAGTATCTTAAAAAGCGGATGAAAGCGATTGCGGAAAACACCGCGAAAGCCTTCCGTGCAAGGGCGAAAATCACCTACCAAGGCGGGTGCCCGACCCTTGTAAACGATGGCAAGCTTTCCGCGCTTGTATATAAAACGGCGGGGACAGTGTCGAGTCGAGTATACTTTTCCGCCGATTTGACAGGGGACGCTAAGGAGAACAGCGGGGGCTCGGAGGATTTTGCGTATATCAGCCACGAGGTTCCGTCGGTCATGGTAGCGCTTGCGGCGGGGGAGGACAAGAAAGGGTATACCTATCCGCTCCACCACCCCAAGGTGAAATTTGACGAGGACGTTCTTCCTATTGGTGCGGCGTTGTACGCATATAGCGCATTGGAGTGGCTAAACGGCATACAATAAAGTATGCGGATTATAGAATATGATAGAAATGCGGTTGTGGCTTACGCCCGAAAGTGGGCATTTTCGAGAAACCCTGCCTATTATAATTTTGACGGGATAGGCGGGGATTGTACCAACTACGCCTCGCAATGCCTTTTTGCTGGAACGGGGATTATGAATTACACGCCCGATATCGGTTGGTTTTACCGTTCGGCAAACGATAGAGCGGCGGCTTGGACGGGCGTGGAGTATTTCTACCGTTTTTTAATGGAAAACGCGCTTGGGACGGGCATAGGCGGCGGGGCGGGTCCGTTTGCCGCGGAAGTGGATATCGAGAGACTTGAAATCGGGGATTTCGTACAGCTTGGACGGGATACGGGGGATTTTTATCATACGCCCGTCGTGGTGGGGTTTGCAGGTGGAATGCCTCTTGTGGCGGCGCATAGCTTTGACGCGTTTGGCAGGCGGTTGGATAGTTATACTTTTAAGCGACTGCGCTGTATCCACATATTAGGCGCTCGTTTGTGAAAAATTCACAAAGAAAAAAGAATCAAAAAAGTTGCTCCGTACAGTTGCATTTTTTTGTTTGTTTTGTTATACTATATATTGTAGGTATAAACGACAGATAAATTGTGTACGAGAGGTCGCTTTATGAAACGCTTGAAGATTGTAAAAAATCTATTGTATGTAGGGTGTTTTTTGCGTGCAAAACGCTTGCAAGGGCAAATCACGCTCATTTCATAGCTAAAACTGCGGAGTGCAACCAAGTTGCACTCCGTTTTATTTTATAAATTCAATTTGGGAGAGAAAACAGCATGAAAAAAGTCGGTATTTTAATGGGCAGCAAATCGGATTTCGACGTAGTAAAGCCCGCCCTCAACGTCTTGAAAAGCTTTGGCGTAGAAGCGGAGGTCCGCGTTATTTCCGCGCACCGCACCCCCGATGAGGCGCATGAGTTTGCCGCAAACGCTAAGGCGAACGGTATGGAGGTTATCATTTGCGCGGCGGGCAAGGCGGCGCACCTCGGCGGTGTGATTGCCGCGCTTACGACGCTGCCCGTCATCGGGTTGCCCGTTAAGACGGATATGATGGGGGGCTTGGACAGTTTGCTTTCCATCGTGCAGATGCCCTCGGGGATTCCCGTGGCGACCGTAGGGGTAAACGGCGGGGAAAACGCAGGCTTGCTTGCTTTACAAATTTTGGGTATCAAGTATCCCGATATCGCGGACAAGCTTGTGGAATATAAGAAAAAAATGCAGGACAAAATCAACGCGGACGATAAGGCGTTGCAGGAATTAATCTAAAAAATATTTTAACGGAGATAAACATCATGGAAAAGAAAGAACAGCTTTACGAAGGAAAGGCAAAAAAGGTATTTGCAACAAGCGACCCTACTTTGGTTATCGTATCCTATAAAGACGACGCAACGGCGTTCAACGGCTTAAAGAAAGGCACGATCGAAGGCAAAGGCGTTATCAATAACAAGATGAGCAACTTCCTGATGCAAATTTTGGAAAAGGAAGGGGTAAAAACCCATTTTGTAGAAGAACTGTCCGAACGTGATACCCTCGTAAAAAAGGTAACGATTCTTCCCCTCGAGGTCATTATCCGCAACATTTCCGCAGGCTCGTTTGCAAAGCACTACGGCGTAAAGGAAGGTATCGTATTTGAAGAACCCACCATCGAATTCTCCTATAAAAACGACGATTTGGGCGATCCCTTGCTCAATGAATACCATGCGTTGGCATTAGGGCTTGCAACGAAAGCGGAAATCGCGCTTGTAAAGCAAATGGCGTTCAAGGTAAACGAAGTGCTTAAGGAATATTTCAAAAAGCTTAACGTTACGCTTGTGGATTTCAAAATCGAATTTGGTAAAACGGCGGACGGCACGATTGTGCTCGCGGACGAAATTTCCCCCGATACCTGCCGTTTTTGGGATTCCACAACGGGCGAAAAACTTGATAAAGACCGTTTCCGTCGCGACCTTGGCGGCGTAGAGGGTGCTTATCAAGAAATGATGAGAAGACTCATGGGGGCATAATCGATGGCTGTATTTGGGATTTTCGGCACGGAAACGGCGGACGTTGCGTCCAGCGTATATTACGGCCTGTACGCGCTTCAACACCGCGGACAGGCGTCCAGCGGTATCGTTGTCAACGACGACGGTGTGTTCCACGCGTATAAGGACTGCGGAATCGTAAACGAGGTGTTCACGCCTCGTATTTTGAAATCGCTCGGGCTTGGACAAATGGCGCTTGGCAACGTGCGCTACGGCACCTCCAATTCGAAGGACCGTATCAATGCGGAGCCTATCGTCGTCAATCACAGCAAGGGCAGAATGGCAATTACCTTTGACGGTAAGCTCGTTAACGGCGCGGAGCTTAAAAACGAGATGGAACTGCAAGGTCAAATTTTCCATACCGCCAACGACGCGGAGATTATTTCCGCAGTGATTATCAAAGAGCGTATTACCTCCGCTTCGATTGAGGAAGCAGTATACCGTGCGATGGCGAGAATGAAGGGGGCGTACTCCCTGCTTGTCATGTCCCCGCAAAAGCTGATTGCAGCAAGGGACGTAAACGGCATGAAGCCCCTTTGTTTTGGACAAAGAAACGACGGCGAGTACGTCGTATCCAGTGAAAGCTGCGCTCTTAACTCCGTCGGCGCGACCTATCTTAGGGACGTTCGCCCCGGGGAACTTGTCGTGTTCACGAAGGAAGGCATGAAAATCATGCAAGGACATTGTGGAACCGCGCCCGAACGCTTATGCGTGTTCGAATATTTGTATACCGCCCGCCCCGATTCGGTGATTTCGGGCTGTTCGGTACACCTTGCGAGAAAACGCGCAGGTGCAATTCTTGCAAAGTGCTGCCCCGTAGAGGCGGACGTCGTCATCGGCGCGCCTGATTCGGGGATTGACGCGGCGATCGGTTACGCGGAAGAAGCGGGGATTCCTTACGGACTTGGACTTATCAAGAATAAATACATAGGCAGAACCTTCATTGACCCCGGTCAAAACGTACGCGAAGATAAGGTAAAAATCAAGCTCAATCCCGTGGTGGAAACGGTAAAGGATAAAAGGGTTATTCTCGTGGACGATTCCATTGTCCGCGGAACGACCTGTACGCGTGTAGTCAAGCTCCTGCGCGACGCGGGCGCGAAGGAAATTCATATCCGCTCCTCCGCTCCCGAATTCTTAAACCTTTGCTATTACGGTACGGATATAGGCTCGAAATCCGAGCTTATTGCCTGTCAGTATAACGCAACGGAAATGGCAAAGATATTCGGTGCGGATTCGGTAGGCTTTTTGCCTGTTGCGGCTTTGGAAGAGCTTGCAAAATCAGGCGCTTGTACGGGATATTGCAAAGCATGCTTCGACGGGGTGTACCCTACGGAAATCCCGACGTGCGGCGTGAACAAATACGATCAAAAAATTTCGGAAAATAAAAATTAACGGAGAAAATAGACATGGCAATTTCCTATAAGGACAGCGGCGTAGACGTAACCAGAGGCTACAAGGCCGTAGATCTTATGAAAAAACACGTAAAATCCACCTACGATAATAACGTTATCGGGGATTTGGGCTCGTTTGGCGGCTTTTACTCGATTGCCGGCGAGAAAATGGAAGAACCCGTGCTTGTTGCGGGTACGGACGGCGTAGGCACCAAGCTCAAATACGCATTCTTGCTTGAAAAACACGACACAATCGGTATCGACGCCGTGGCAATGTGCGTAAACGATATCGTTTGTCAAGGCGCAAAGCCCTTATTCTTCCTTGATTACTACGCTTGCGGTAGATTATATCCCGAGGCAGAGGCGGAAGTGGTAAAGGGTATTGCGGAAGGCTGCCGCCAAGCAGGCTGCGCGCTCATCGGCGGCGAAACGGCGGAAATGCCCGGTTTCTATCCCGACGGCGAATATGATTTGGCGGGCTTTGCCGTAGGTATCGTCGATAAGAAAAAGGTAATCAACGGTAAAAACATTACCGCAGGCGACGTGCTTATCGGCTTGAAATCGACGGGCGTACACTCCAACGGCTATTCTCTTGTCCGTAAGCTCTTTGGGGACAGCGATAAAGCGGCTTTGGAAAAGTACGACGAAGAGCTTGGGGCAACCGCTGCGGAAGTGCTCTTAAAGCCTACCCGTATTTACGTGAAGAGTATTCTTTCCCTGATTGAAAAGGTAGAGGTAAAGGGGATTGCGCATATCACGGGCGGCGGCTTTATTGAAAATATTCCCAGAATTTTACCCGAGGGCGTAGCCGCGGAAATCGATAAAAATTCCTACGAAGTGCCTCCCGTATTCAAGGTAATGCAGCGCCGTGCGGAAATTACCGACGAACAAATCTACAATACCTTCAACATGGGTATCGGTATGGTTGTATGCGTTGCGCCCGAAAATGCAGAGGCGGCTATGTCTGCCCTCAAGGCAACGGGCGAGGAAGTGGTTTTGCTCGGTAAGACGGTTGCAGGCAAAAAGGGCGTCATCTTAAAATGAAAAAAATAGCAGTATTCGCGTCGGGCGGCGGTACGGATTTCCAATCGGTTATCGACGCTAACGAATGCGAAAAGTTTTGTACAATTGAATACTTAGTAGCCTCTAAACCCGAAATCGGGGCGATTGCTCGCGCGGAAAAACATGGGATAAAGACTCTCGTATACAATAAAAATGAAGAGAGTAAAACGGATTTTTACGTGCGCATTGCCAAGACATTAAAAGAGGCGGGCGTGGAATATATTGTGCTTGCGGGTTGGCTTATGGTCGTGCCTGCGGCTTTTATTCAAAACTTTGAGGATAGAATTATCAATATTCATCCTTCCCTTATTCCTTCTTTTTGCGGAATGGGATATTACGGTATTCACGTACACGAAAAAGCAATCGAGTATGGGGTCAAGCTCAGCGGGGCGACGGTGCATTTCGTTTCCGCAGAGGTGGACGGAGGCGCGATTATCATGCAACGTGCCGTGCCCGTGTTGTTTGACGATACTCCCGAAAGCTTACAACAGAGAATTTTGAAAGAAGAACATGGCATGCTTCCTGAATGTGTGAAGCTCCTTTGCCAAGACAAGGTGCAAAGGGTAGGAAGAACGGTAAAAATTTTGGAGTAAAACATATGAACGTTTTGGTCATAGGAAACGGCGGTAGAGAGCACGCGGTCGTACAGGCACTTGCCAAATCGCCTAAGGTGGATAAAATCTACGCAATGAAAGGTAACGCAGGGATTGCGGAGCTTGCCGAACTCGTCAATATCGATTATTGCAACGTCAAAGCGGTAGGCGACTGGGTGGATAACAAAGGGGATATCGATTTCACCGTCGTAACCCCCGACGATCCCTTGGCACTTGGGCTTGTGGACGAGCTGGAAAGCCGCGGACACCGCGCGTTTGGGCCGAGGAAAAACGCCGCCGTCATTGAGGCGAGTAAGGCGTTTTCTAAGGAGCTTATGAAAAAGTATTCCATTCCCACGGCTGCATACGAAA
>JAZUQM010000072.1:0-13011 GCA_045605705.1 Candidatus Scatosoma sp. | reverse complement strand
GACGAGTCCTCCCCCTGGCACGCTACAATACTTAGAAAACAGGATAAGAACAATAGTAAGATGAGCGACAAATATTTATTTCGTTTCACTGTGCACCCTTTCATTTGTATATTACATGAAAAAAGCCCTTAAAGGAAAACCTTCAAAGGCGTTTAATCGTAAAAATATTATTTCGTAAGCTTTTCCACTTCCGCAGCAACGTCAGCAACCGTTACAAGCGTTTCGACTTCGTCGTCGGGAATGGTAATCCCGTACTCGTCTTCAAGCTGGCTAAGGAGCTCTACAACGTCCAAAGAATCCGCCCCAAGGTCGTCCACAATCTTTGCGTCTGGGGTTACTTTGTCAAGGGAAAGGTTAAGCGCTTCCGCGAGCATTTCTTGGATTTTTTCTAACATATTAATATCCTCCGTAATTGTAACGTCAATCTTATTGACCAATTCATTATAATATAGTTTGGCTTAAAAGTCAAGCGTTTTGCCAAATTTTTAGTAAAACGGATTATTTAGGCTGTTTTTTCATCGTAAGACCGATGCGATTTTTCTTAACGTCAACCTCTTTGACCCAAACCTGTACAATTTGTCCCACTTTCAAGACTTCGGAAGGATGGCGAATATATTTTTCCGTGATTTGGGAAATATGAACAAGCCCGTCCTGATGCACCCCAATATCGATAAACGCACCGAAATCCACAACGTTACGTACCGTACCCGTAAGCTCCATACCCACTTTCAAATCTTCAATCCCCATGACGTCCTTTCTAAGCATGGGCGCAGGTAAGCCCTCGCGAATATCTCTACCGGGTTTTATCAGCTCGTTTACAATATCGTTTAAGGTTGCTTTATCCAGTTGGGTTTCTCTTGCCGCGCGCTCTTCGCCGTACGCCTTGATTTTTTCTTTCAAATCTGCGATTCTACGCGCCTTTACATCCTCCTTCGTATACGAGAAAAGGGAAAGCAGTTTTTCAGCTTTCGCATAAGACTCGGGATGCACTGCAGTGTTATCAAGGATATTTTCCCCACCGTCGATACGCAAGAACCCGGCACATTGCGTATATGCTTTTTCCCCAAGCTTGGGCACCTTCAAAAGCTGTTTTCTTGACTTAAATCTACCGTTTGCCTCACGGAATAAAACAATGTTCTTTGCCACGGCAGCGTTAAGTCCCGCTACAAATTTAAGCAAGGATACGCTTGCCGTATTCAAATCCACGCCTACGCTGTTTACGCAGTCTTCCAACACGCCCGAAAGCGCACTATCCAGCCTCTTTTCGTTCATATCGTGCTGATACTGACCAACACCAATAGATTTAGGGTCAATTTTAATAAGCTCCGCCAAGGGATCCTGTAATCTTCTTGCAATCGAAACAGCACTTCTTGCCGTAACGTCGTAATCGGGAAATTCTTCTTTCCCCAAAGCGCTTGCTGAATAAACGGATGCGCCTGCCTCGTTTACAATAACGTAGCCGACTTCCCTGCCCGTTTCGGTCTTGATTTCTTTAATGAGCTCCGCAATAAAAATCTCACTTTCCTTGCTCGCTGTACCGTTTCCGCAGGAAATCACCTCAACGCCGTACTTTTGGATAAGCGCCTTAAGTTCTCGTTTCGCCTCAACAACCTTGTTTTGTGGAGGCGTAGGGAATACAACCGTTTTATCCAATACTTTGCCTGTGCCGTCCACAACACAGATTTTACAGCCGGTACGGTACGCAGGATCCCAACCCATTGTAATTTTATCCTTTACGGGAGGTTGCATAAGCAAAGGTTTCAAATTCAGCTCAAACATTTTAATCGCCTGCTCGCTTGCCTCTTCAAACAGCTGCGCACGCACTTCTCTTTCCACCGAGGGTGCAATCAACCGCTCGTAGCTGTCCTCTGCCGCCTCTTTAACGAGCTTAGAACTTTCCCCGCCGTCTTTCAAAAATCCCGCCGCCGTAATACGCTTGGCAAACTCGCTATCTACAACGATAGAAACTTTCAAATATTCTTCCTTTTCCCCGCGGTTTAACGCAAGTACGCGATGGCTCTTCGCCTCGCAAACAGGTTCTCTATAATCGGCATACATGCCGTAAGTCTTCGTTTCGTCCACTTCTTCCTTGCCTTTTGCGTAGCAAGAAACAAGCTCTCCGTGCTTAAAGAAGAAGTTACGCAGCTTTTTACGCGTGGCTGCATCGTCGGAAATTCTTTCCGCAATAACGTCTTTTGCGCCTGCAATTGCCTCTTCTACGGAAGTTACCTCATCCGTGAGATATTTTTGACTTTCTTTTGCGATATCAAGCGTTTTATCTTGCGCTAAAATAAGCTCGGCAAGCGGCTGCAAACCCTTTGCAATTGCAACGGACGCGCGGGTTTTCCGTTTTTGCTTGTACGGACGGTAGATATCCTCGACCTCGGTTAAGGTTACCGCTTTGGCAAGCGCGGATACAAGTTCTTCCGTCATCTTTCCTTGTTCGGTAATAGAATTTGCCACCTCTTCCTTTCGTTTTTCTAAATTGCGAAGATAAGTGAGTCTATCAAAAAGCTCACGCAAAACCTGATCGTCGCAGCTACCCGTCATCTCTTTTCTATAACGTGCAATAAAGGGAATTGTGTTTCCCTCGTCAATTAAGGCTACGATATTGCTTGCATGCGTGGGTTTTAAGTTAAATTCTTGCGTAATCGTTTGTAAAATATCCATAGTTATACCTTTATGTTATTTGCTGAAGACTTCGTCCAGCTCTTTTCTCCATATTTTTTCATCAAATCGCGGGTTGGCAGGGCTTGTAGACGGCATTATTGCGTACGGAATATTTATATCCGCATATTTTTTACAAAACAAATCGTATGCAAGCCTACCGTTTAATAAAATCCTTTGAATATTCGCCTTCTCTAACACTTCAGCCAAATCGGCAAGGTCGGCGTTCTTCACCGATGCGTCGGCGGAGCCTTGGATTTCGCACGAGGTTACCATATCCCAAAGCGCAATTTTATTGCGGAATAAAAACTCCTTTTTCCCTTGCGTGGTCAATGGGATTTCCTCATTGAAATATCCGCAAAGCATACGCCAAAAACGGTTTTGCTTGTTCCCGTAATAAAATTCTATTTCCCGGCTTTTTACCGAAGGAAAACTGCCTAAGATTAAGACCCTGCTTGCCTCGTTATACACGGGGTCAAAGCCCGTCTTTTTTTCTTGTAGCATATCAAAGCGCAAACGGCTTATCCGTATTCCCGACGAGTGCAACTGCTTTCTCTTCCTCATTGAACATTAGGAAAAGGGTTTCCTGCGCGTCCTCGTACGTCATTGCGTTGATTTTATCGAGCTTCTTTTCAAAATCAAAAATGCCGTTAAAATACAGCATATATCTTCCGTAAAGGAGCATTTGCGAATTACTGCTTTCGTTGCTGAAAAACATACTCGCTTTCATTTGCTCACGGCTGCGCATGAATTCATCTTTGGTAATCCCGTCCGTTTTCATGCTCTTAACAACCGTATGAATTGCCTCGTACGCTTCCTCGGCATGCGCAGGGTTGACGCCAGCGTAAATATTTTGCGACGCACATTCGGGAAACGCCGAAAGGTAGGAATACACCGAATAAGCAAGCCCGCGTTTTTCGCGCACCTCTTGAAAAAGCCTTGCACTCATTGAACCGCCCAAAATCGAGTTAATTGCACTGACAAAGTCCTCTTTTTCATGTCCTCTGGGAACGGACGGATACGCGATTGCAAGGTGCATTTGTTCAATCGGCTTGCACTTTACAAGGCTCTTGTGATTTTTGATAACCTGCGGTTTGCGAGGTTCAAAATCCCCCTCGTCCAAGTCCCCGAAATAGCTTTCCACAAGGGCTTGCGCCGTTTGCGGGTCAATCCCCCCTGCAAAAGAAATTACGATATTTTTCGGGCAATATCTTGCTTTTTTATACTTTTGCACGTCGCCAAGGGTAAATCTCTTAACGCTTTCCGCAGAACCCAAAATATTTCTACCGTAGTTTTCTTTACCGTAGAAGGCACGGGCAAGTAAATCTAAGCAAAGGTCCTCAGGCGTGTCCTCGTTCATGGAAATTTCTTCACAGATAACCCCTTTTTCGCGCTCCATTTCCTCTTCGGGATAAGTAGCGTTTAAGAAAAGGTCGGACAAAAGTTCAAAACAATCCGCCGTATGATCGGAGGTACACTTGGAATAATAACAGGTCAAATCCTTGCCCGTAAAAGCGTTTACCTGTGCGCCGAGCCTATCAAACGCGTCCGAAATTTCAAAGGCGTTGCGTTTTTTCGTACCTTTGAACTGCATATGCTCGATAAAATGGGAAATACCGTCCTCGGCGTCCGTTTCCGCACTGCCGCCCGTGCCGACGAGAATACCCATCGTTACCGACATAAGCCCTTGCATTTGTTTTACTACGAGCCTGAGCCCGTTTTCATATCTTTTTTCGTAAACCATAATTTTTATCCTTCTCTTTGCAAGCTTTGGGTAACGGTTAACGTTTTTAACCCGCTTGCTTTATAAAATTTCAAAATATCCTCTAAGGCGTCCGCCGTTTCTTTCATGGGATGCATGAGTATAAAATCCCCCGCTTTTACCCCCTTAGTCGCGCGGGTGTAAATGAGCGCGGCGTTTTTATCCCGCCAGTCAATTGTGTCCTTTGACCATAAAATCGTTTTCATGCCAAGGAGCTTTGCCGCCTCTAATGCATTATCGCCGTACGCGCCTGAGGGAGGCGCAAATAAGGTTGGAGCAGTACCTACCGCAAGTTCGATAAAACGGTTGCAATCGACGATTTCCTTTCTATTATCGGTAAAGGAAAGCTTAGAATGGTCTTTATGAAAATAACCGTGATTACCGAGTTCATGCCCCGCCTTATGAATGGCTTTTAAGCATTCCGCATTATCGTCCGCCCAACAGCCGCCGATAAAAAACGTTGCCGTAGCGCCGTGCGCGGAAAGGGTATCTAAAATACGGTACACCTCGTCCGTGCCCCAATAAACGTTAAACATCAAGCAAACGCCATCGCTGCTTTCGCCTGTGCGGTAAATTTCCGCGCTCTCGCCTTTGGCAGTTACGCTTTGTTCCACGGGGGAAAGGCAAAGAGCTGCTACCGATAAAACCAGCACGCCTAATACAAGATTTGTAGCTATCTTTTGCCAAATGGAAGAGAAAAAATCCGTGTTTTTTTTCATAGAACGAAATCCCCTTGCAAAAAGAGTTTATTCTATCCTATTTTCTCTTGCCTTTCGTTATGCCTTTATTTAATTTTTACAATCGTAACGCCCGTATCTCCCTCGCCGTATTTTCCCAAGCGATAATTTTCGACGTTGGGATGGGTACGTAAATACTCGTGAATCCCCGCACGGAGCTTGCCCGTCCCCATACCGTGAACGATACGCACTTCTTCTAAGTTCGCAATCACGGCACCGTCTAAAAACGCCTCGACTTCAGGGATTGCCTCGTGTACGGTAAGCCCAAGCAAATTAATTTCCAACATGGATGAGCTTTTAGGCGCAAGCGATTTTTTTACTTGTACCTTTTCGGGTTTTTGCTTCCACCTAGGTTTTGCAGTAGTTTGTGTAGTTGTGGATTGAATTACCATACAAAGCTCGGAAATTTTACTGCGCACGCGAAGATTTCCGCAAAGGATTTCCGCCTCGCCCTTATTTTCTCTAACGCTTTGTACCAAGCCCTCTTGCGCGATATTCTTCACGAACACCTTATCCCCGACTTTTAGGCTTTGCACGGGAACGTACTGCGTATGCGTTTCCTCTTCGGTATCGCTTGCGTACGCTTTATCCGCAATCCTATTTTTGAGCGTTCGTGCTTTAATCAAGTCCGCCTCGCTCAGGCTTTCCTGTGCAAAAATCTCCTCAATTTCATGGAGAAGCTCTTCCGCCTCCGCCGCCCGTTCGTTAACGATACGACGCGCCTCAGCCTTAGCTGACGCGGAAAGTTTTTCGCGCTCTTTTTTGAGCTTTTCCCGCTCTTTTTCTACTTCTTGGAGCTTTTCCTGCCACTTTGCCTTAACCTCGTTGCTTTCCCTTAAGACTTCGTCCGCTTTTACACGACTTTCTTCAGCGCTGCGAACGATATTTTCAAAACGTTGCGCGTCCTTGGATAGGTTGGACAGTGCGTCTGCCAAAATCTCTTCTTTCAAGCCCAAACGACGGGAAATTGCCAAAGCGTTACTCGACCCCGGCAAGCCTATCCGCATAACGTATAAGGGCTGTAGGGTATTCGCGTCGAATTCCATACATGCGTTTTCTATGCCGTCCGCGGAGAACGCAAACTCTTTTAACGCGGTATAATGTGTAGTTACTACGCCCGTACAACCGCTTTTAAGCAAGTGAGAAACGATTGCTTTGGCGAGTGCTTGTCCCTCGTCAGGGTCCGTTCCGCCGCCAAGCTCGTCGATTAAAACGAGGCTCTTTTTATCGGCACGGTTGACAATATCAATAATGTTTGTGATATGGGAAGAGAAGGTGGATAAACTCTCTTCAATACTTTGTGAATCGCCTACGTCGCAATAAATCTCGTCAAAGGTGGAAACGGTTGCCCGCTTTGCGGGGATAAACAGCCCGCACATTGCCATAAGACAAAATAACCCCACCATTTTCAGGGTAACCGTTTTACCGCCCGTATTCGGCCCGCTGATAAGCAAAAAACGATACGACTTCCCTATCGAAAGACTAACGGGCACAACCTTTTTTCTATCGATAAGCGGGTGTCTGCCCTTGTCGATATCGATAACCCCCTCGCCGTTAATCTCGGGCTTTACCGACGAAAGCTTATATCCGTATTCTGCGCGGGCATAATAGCTATCTATTTCTTCTAATATCGCTATATCCGCCGTTAGTTCGTTTGCCATGAAGCCCACACGTCGGGAAAGCTCGCTCAAAATCCTTGCGACCTCTTCCTTTTCATCGATTTGCAAGGAGCGCAGCTCGTTATTCATTTCTAAAACTTCTTCAGGCTCGATAAAAAATGTCGCGCCGCTTGCCGAGCGGTCGTGTACGAATCCCTTGATATTGCGTTTATATTCCGCACGCACGGGGAGCACGTAACGATTATCGCGCATAGTGATAATGCCGTCTTGCAAATATTTGCCCTCGTTCCCGCTTAAATATTCGGCCAGGCGGGAACGAATACGCTCATTCAAAAAACGGATTTCTTTACGCAAAGAATACAACTTATCACTTGCGTAATCGCTGACTTCCGTATCGTTTAGAATTTTCGTACGGATATCCTCTTCCAAAGCGGTATCAAAATAAATTCTATCGCTAAGCTCACGCATCTGCACGATTTCCTCGTCCGCAAACGATGATATCGAAGTATGCGCTATTCGCGCCGAGCGTAGAAGATTTTCCGTCTTTAACAATTCTCCGCAGGTAAGCGCCGAGCCCTTTTGCGCCCTGCCGAGCTCGTCGTCAAACGGCGGGAAGTATTCCACCTTGGAAATCCCGTTCATAAACAGCAGGCGCACGCATTCCTCCGTGCAATTTAAGCGGCACTTTGCCTCTTTTGGTTCGGATGCGGGAGAAAGAGTTTTTAAGCGTTCTTTCCCGCCCTCCAACACAGCAAATTCCGCGGCAAGTGAAAGAATTTTATTTAATTCCGTTTTTTCAATGGCTCTTTCGTTCATATCCTTTCCCCATCAAAGCACACCGCGCTTTAAGTGCCCCGAAGTGCACCTCCCAAGCACGCGTTTTTGTTCTTCTTCCGTCTTTGCGCTAAGCAAAGCCGCTTTCTTTTCTATAAGCGTCAAGTCCGCAAATCGTCCCGCACCCTGTACGCCTCGCCCTACCAAGTCGGCGCAGTTATATACCTCGAACCTGCAATTACCGTCCGCAGCAAGATACCGCCGCACGGGAAACACTCGACCGTTTTCGTCCGTGAGGTTATATACCTCTTTCTTATCGCATACCGAGCACGTCTTGCCGAACGGGCAATAGCAAAGCTCCATAAGCTTGATATTGCCTACCGTAAGCGCAAACGCTTTATCGCTGACAAGCCCTACGCCCTCTTTTTCGTTACATTCCTTTGACAGGGTGTAATAGCTTGCGTTGTCAAGGGATAAAAACGCGCTTATTGACAACGAATTGATGAAATTCAAGCCCGTGCCTGCGAATACTTTTAAGCCGTGGGAACGGGCAAATTCTATGCCTGCATAATTCTCCGCGTATATCCCCTCGATATCCGCTTGCTCTAACAGCTCTTCTAACCGACGGCTGTCCGCATGCGTACAAAAAGCGGGATACAGGATATACTTTTCAAAATTCCCTTTCATAAAGCTTTCGGGTAAGGGCGCGCGCATATCGCTCGGTTTATATACGGCGATATTCGTATCTATATCCTTAAAATCGGTAGCAACTACCGCCGTTTTTTCATTTCTACCTGGTAAAGCAGGAATGTCGGGCGACCATTCTTTCAGTCTTTCTCTGTTTTGTGTTACCATCCGTTCCCGCAAAGCGGTAAAGTAGTTTCGTCTAAGCGCATTCAGCTCGGACTTTGGAATAAAAATATTCCCTTGCAGGTTGATTTCCTTAAATTCAATCTCCGCAGGAAGTCCGTCAGTCTTTAAGAAACAGCTTTTAAGCTCCTCTTCCGTCAAAGAACGGTTTTGCGCGGATTGCATGGGCTCGTTTGAATATACGCAAACGCCGTTGCCCTCTATAACGGCGATTTCATTTTCCTTAAAGGTGAGTGAAAGAGAAACTTTTCCCTTTCTTTCCCCCTGCAACACCCGCTCGTTAACCTCGGTGTCCGTTGTAACGAATACGCCGTCGCCGTTTTTCAAACGGTGCTTGGAATAAAGAATAAATCCTCTGCCCTCGTTTTTTGAAAAGCTTGCACCGCCGATTTCTTTCCCCTCGCGCAAAATCTTAAACGCGTCGCCTTGACGAGGACGGAATTTACTTTCCACAAAGAATTTCCCGTTTACGACCTTGACCACGCCTACCTTTTCACCGAGATGTCCCTGCACTGCGGTGGATAAAAGCCGTTTATCCTGCCCGAACGCAAGACCTTTGGTATAGTTTCCGCGATTATAGGTACGCCGCAAAGCGGACAAAGCCGTTTCCTTGCCCGCCGCCCCGTCCAAAAGCGTACGGTAATAGCGCACCGCCGAGGCGACGTATTCCGCGCGGCGCATTCTGCCCTCAATTTTGAACGAGGTTACCCCTGCGGATATAAGCTTTTGTATATCTTCCCCTACGCATAAATCGGAGAGGGAGAGCGCATAGCTTTTTTCCGTGTTCCCATTACGGTCGTAGGCGTATTGTTTGCGACAGGGCTGCTTACAGCGTCCTCTATTCCCGCTGTTCCCCCCTGCAAACGAGGAAAAATAACACTGTCCTGAAAATGCGGTACAAAGCGCGCCTTGAACAAACACTTCCGTTTCGATAATGCTTGCGATTTCTTGGATTTCACAAAGCGGCGTTTCTCTTGCCAAAATCACGCGGGAAAAGCCGCAAGCCTTGGCAAACTTCGCCCCGTCCGTATTGCAAACCCCCGCTTGCGTGCTCAAATGCAGTACAATTTCAGGATATCTCTCATGAATGATTTTACCCAAAAACGGGTCTTGTAAAATAATCGCGTCCGCGCCTAAGTTCCAAGCAAAAACGAGCGTCTTAAAAAAGCCTTGCAACTCTTCGTCTTTGACGATTGTATTCATGGCAAGATAGACCTTCGCCCCGCAAAAGTGCGCCTTTTCGAGCACGGCAAAAAGCCCCGCCTCGTCAAAGTTATCTGCGCCTTGACGTGCGGAAAAAGCGTTGAGCCCTAAATATACGGCGTTTGCACCGTTATTGATAGCGGCTAACGCGCAGTCTAAATTGCCTGCGGGTGCTAAAATCTCTAACATGTTTAACCTAATGCTTAACCTAATACGCGTATTTTTTAATAATCTTTGCTACTGCGCTTTCTTCGTTCGTGTATTCGCAAACGCAATCCGCCGCCTTTTTTAAGCTCTCGTCTGCGTTTTGAACGGCTATCCCAAGCCCCGCTTTTTCTATCATGGGCAGGTCGTTTTGCTGATCGCCGATGGCAATCGTCTTTTCTAAGGGGATACCGTAATAGCTTGCTAAAAACTCCACCGCCGTGCCTTTGGAATAGTTGGCGTTAACAACTTCTACTAAGTAGCTAGAACTTTTCGTAAGCTCGCAGCCCTCGAAATTCTCTTTTGCAAGCGCTTCAAGCACCCGCGCGTTGTCCTCTTTGCGCACCATAGCGAGTACTTTATAGCTTTCAAACTTATTCTCTTCAATAAACTTAGACAGCGGTTTATCCAAAACGAGTTTTGCTTTCCCGCGAACGGCGTTTTCGTAGATTTTCAACGCGTCGTCGTCCATATTAGAGTAAAAATCCCATAAATCGTAAACATGGATATGCAGCCCCATTTCTTCCATTTTCTTGACGATACGCAAGGTGGTTTCAAAAGGTAATTTTGCCGAGGATACGACCTCTTTGCTCTCGATATCCATGATAATCGTGCCTTGGCAGGTGCATACCATACCCGTAAGCCCAAGCTCCTTTGCGCGGGGTAATATCCCAGCGGGGAGCCTTCCCGTAGATATGGCGAATTTACCGCCTAAGGCAACGTATTCTTGAATCGCCTTGGAATTTTCAAGGCTAATCGTACCGTCTTTATTTACGAGCGTACCGTCGAAATCGGATACGATCAAAGGATAATTTAATTTCTTATTCATAAATTTTCTCTAAAATGGTTTTTGATTTTTTTTGCAAGCTCTTTGCCGATCCCTTCCGCCGTACAAAGCTCTTCTTCCGTGGCGTTCATGATTTTATCAATCGTGCCGAACTTTTCCATAAGCGCCTTTTGTTTTTTCTTGCCTACCCCGTCGATTTCTTCTAGAACCGAGGCAAGGTTGCGCTTGGAATGCAAACTACGGAAATAGGTAATCGCAAAGCGGTGCGCTTCATCGCGGAGGCGTTGCAGCATTTTAAGCGCATAATCGCGGTGGTCGATACGAATACTCTCTTCTTGGAACAAGGTAAACACCTCTTCTTCCCGTTCGGCAAGGGCTATGAGCTCGATATCCTTGATGCCGTACTCGTCAAATACCTCTTTTACGGCGGAAAGCTGACCTTTCCCGCCGTCTACGACGATTAAATCGGGCTTTGGAAAGCGTTCCTCTTCTTCCGTGCCGAATTTAGCAAGCCGTCTTCTCATCATCTCTTGGTGGGAGGCGTAATCGTTTGCGCCCTCTACCGTCTTTATCTTGAAACGGCGGTAACTGTTTCTATCCGCCTCGCCGTCAATGAATACGACCATTGAACCGACTTTATCCACTCCGCTAATGTTGGAAATATCGTAACATTCCATACGCCTTGGGTATTTCTTCAAACCGAGAATATTCTTCAGGCGCGCACAGGCGTTTTTTGTCATATCGTTCTTGTGCTTGATTTTATCAACCGATTTAGCAAGGTAGTCCGCGGCGTTCTTTTCCGCCATATCCAAAAGCTGCTTTTTAACCCCAAGCTTTGCCTGTGTGATAACGACTTTCTTTTCAAAGCGTTCAAGGAAATAGTCTTCCAAAAGTTCTTTTTCGCAAAAATCCTGTACGATAATCTCTTCGGGCAATTCATGTGCGGAATAAAACTGTGCGATAAACGCCGTTAAAGCGTCCGTTTCGGTAAACGAGCTATCCTCTAAGGCAAAGTTGCTGCCGCCTTGCATAATCCCGCCCCGTGTTACGAGCACGTTGACCGAGGAATAAATGAAATTCGTCTTTAACGCGATAATATCCGCATTTAGAGCGCGGTTGAGCGCGGTAATCCGCTTTAATTTGAGCTTGGAGAGCATGGCAAGCTTTTCACGGTATTCCATAGCAAGCTCAAATTCTTCGCTTTCGGCAAAACGGAGCATTTTTTCTTTCAAAATCTCCTCCGCCTCTTCATAGTTCCCATCTAGAAACGCAAGCACGCGCTTTACCCTTTCAGCGTATTCTTCTTGGGTGCACGCGTGCGCGCAAGGCGCAAGACATCTCCCCAAATGGTGGGCAAGACAGGGCTTTTTTGGCTTTTCATTGATAACGGTCGTACAAGTGCGCACGTTATACACCGAGCCTACGATATCCAAGATATCGCTGACACGCACCCCGCCCATAAATGGCCCGAAATACTTGCCGTCTTTTTTGATTTTACGCGTTATGGAAACGCGGGGAAACTCCTCTTTCGTATGCACCTTGATATACGGATAGGTTTTATCGTCTTTAAGGAGTATGTTATACTTAGGCTTGTACTTTTTGATGAGATTGTTTTCGAGCGCGAGCGCATCAATTTCCGTCTGTGTGATGATATAAGAAAAGTCCGCGATATTCTCCACCATGGCAAGCACCTTTTCAGGTTTTGCCGAGGCGTGAAAATACTGCCGTACCCTATTTTTAAGAATACGGGCTTTCCCTACGTAAATGACTACGCCGTCTTTATCCAGCATGATATACACGCCGGGGGCGTCGGGCAAAAGGCTGAGTTTTTCCTTAAAATCGCGCATACGACATTATTATATACCAAACTGATGAATTTTGCAAGGATTTAACACCCTAAAAATTCTATCCCTTTCAAAATCACGTCGTTTATCCCGTCGTCAACGAGGCTGTAAAAGACGATTTTCCCTTGCCGACAGCTTTTCACAATCCCTGCGCTCTTCAAGAAACGGAGTTGGTGAGAAACGGTGGTTTGATTGATTTCCAAAATACGGGAAAGGTCGGTAACGCACATCTCGCTGATTGCAAGCGCGGAAAGAATTTTAACGCGTGTGTAATCGGCAAAAACGGAAAAAAAGCACACAACGCCTTCGAGAATTTCCCCTTGCGGGACGTAGTCCTCGATTAGACCTTGTGTGCGTTTATCTAAAAGTAACATTTGCGACATATGCTTGTCCTCCTATGCTTTTGCAATAGGATAACATATGTGCATATATTCTTTTCTGTTTTATTTTGTCATAGAACGGGCTATTTTGTCGTTTAGGACAACTTCTTTACCTCGTAGCCTGCCTCTGTAACTGCATTTACAAGCGTTTCGTCCGCAACCGT
>JAZUQM010000071.1:0-6026 GCA_045605705.1 Candidatus Scatosoma sp. | reverse complement strand
TCTCCTTTTCATTTTTTGATTTTTTTATCTACATTTTGCCTAACTATAAATGGGATTTTTACAATTAGGCAAAATACAGTACCGTAATTTAAGAATAAATCTTATCCAAGATTTTCCAAAATCATACTTGCAATTTTTTGCTTGAATGCAAGCATTTTTTCAGGGTCTTCCGTAGGCTCTGCACCCGTTAAAATCTTTGCGTATTCGCTCTCCAATGCTACTTCCAAAGCTTCTACCGCTGCCGTGCCCTTCGTTGCAACCAAAGCTTTTAAGAGATATAAATATTCGTAATCTTCCTGCCCTTCGCGAATCATTTCAAGACGCATCGTAGGATAAGGAGCAATAGCGCGCTGTTCATATCTTCCTGCAGGAGCTACGAGATAGCCATCCCCAGGCCAAGAGCTAAAAGCATAAGCCGTTTTGTACGGATCCCAATTATCCGTATAGGAATATCCGTCGAACACACGGCTTACGTTGGTACACCAGAAAAGATTGCCGTCGATATTATAACGCATTTGCATTGCACCAACGCTACGGGGAGAAACCAAATCCGCGTCTACCTGATACGTGGGATACGGCCAACCGGGAATGTTGCACCCATACGCCCAAATCCCTATACCATTAGCTTGCAATTCGGCAAATTCAGCACGGTTTTCTTCGCTATTGAATAAGAAATATTTAGGACAATATCCGCTGATATTGTTCCCAATATCCCCGCCGATATCTTCGCCCCAGTTACAAAGGGTGATGAGCGTTTGCAAACTCTTCAAGCTTTCACGAACAGCCGATTTTCCTTCAAAAGCGCCAACTGCGTCCTTTTCGTCCAAAACCGTTTGAATGATTGTCTTCATCGCCGTAGTAAAGTCGCGTGTTTTTTCATACTCCTTCGTATAGTCAGGCTCATCGACCACGCCGTATGCATACAGCTTAGCAAAGACGTTCGCCTCGTCCGTGCTTCTATCAACGAGCATGGATAAAACGTCGTGCATATACGCTTCGTCAAACCAATTAGCATGCTTCTCCGAGGTCGCCCTTCTAAACGGCAACGAGAAGGACGGAACGTCCGCTCTTGCTGCATACTCCACGGCTTGATCCACCCAAGACTCTACGGACGACAAATCCAAATTCGGCAAGCTGGTCGGCGCAATACGGTATTTAAGTAAAAACTCGTAATAAGCATTTTCCGCCGCGCGAGCCTTATTTCCGTAAACGTTTGTCAACATATCGTTTCCGTACGTGGGTCCCCAAATCGCAAACGCCGATTTAACGTGCGTTTCGTCGGGCAATTCAAACCCATAAACGTTTAAGGTTACAGGTACCGTATAATTATTGCCGTCAACTTCCACCGAAAAATTCGATTTATATTCCCCCGCAGGCGTCCCTTTGGGTACGTACACGGTAAACCAAACGGCTTGATTTTCCCCTTTCGCTACCTGATTATCGCCGTATTTAACACGAGCTTCTATAGGAATTAAAATGTCAGGCGTATAACCGCTTGGATACCCGTTTTGCGAATTGGTAATAGAGTGATAATAAGCCGAATATATCTCAACGTTTCCCTTAGCAATCTTCGTCCCGTCAGCAGAGACGAAATCATCGGCAAACACGTCGTAGGAAGATACGCTTTCCGTGTTTGCGCAAATGATAATTTGCGCGGATTCGTATTCATTAGCCGCCGCCTCTATCTTGATTTCAGTCGCCTTTTCCGCTTCCGTAAACACATGGCGCTGTTCATATTTATACATTGCCGACGCGCCTATAATCTCTATATTTTTAACTTCTTTATCCATACTACTATTACCTATATCCAAACAGCTAGTAAGCATAAACATCAACCCTGCGCTAAGTAAAGAAATAATTTTCTTATGCGCCTTTGCCATATCAGTTTACCCCCGCAATACGCTTGTACGTATTCCAACGATTGTGCACGTATTCATAGCTGTCTTCCATCAGTTGTGCAGGCGTAGCAGGATCTTTCTTACCCAGCTCGGTTTCTACCAGCCCCGAAGCCAAATTAAAGAGCTGCAAATTGTTTCTATAAAGAATTGGACTCTTGGTATAATCCATTGCAATCATCGTTGCCGTTCTACCCAAATCATAAGTAGATTGCATGAAGGGCGACATAGCCGCATATTCAGCATCGCTTACGTTAAGACGAGCAGGCATAAACCCTTTTGCATATTGCATGAAAATTCTAAGCCCTTCATCAGAATACATATATCTAATAAAATCCTTAGCAAGATCTTTTGCGTTGGAATATGCGGGAATAACTAAGTTATGGTTAAAGTCGCAGTTCGACGTAATGAAACGCGCCTCTTTCACTTTATCAAAAATCGTTTGGGCAACGCCTTCTAACGATGTTTTACCTTCATCTACCGCATCAACGATAGCCGACAATTGCGCGTCGGTAATGCC
Organism: Candidatus Scatosoma sp.; assembly: GCA_045605705.1. GTDB lineage: Bacteria > Bacillota > Clostridia > Christensenellales > Borkfalkiaceae > Scatosoma. The sequence goes on along the minus strand of JAZUQM010000071.1, from coordinate 3,611 downwards.
AAGCTTTTCACCAAAAGCGCTCAATACGGGCGTTCTAATCATGAAGATATCGTCTGCGCCTGCCGAACCGAACGAATCACTCATCAACGTTTCGTTTTCCGTCCAGTCGCCGGAAGGAAGCATAGCCGCTTTCCCTCTCATAAACTGCACTTGAGCGTCCGTATGCCCCGTACCGATAGAGTTGGGATAAGAATACTTATCTTGAATAATGGGAGCAAGCGCTTCCAAAGCCTTCAAACGCCCTTCGGTATTGAATACGGTATCGCTGAAGTTCCCGTTTTCATCTTCGGTTTTCAAAAATCTTTCCCAAGCGGCAAGCCCATCGTACTGTGCAATCCAAACGGAAGTGATATATCTCCAATATGCCGACGCATTAGAACCCGCCCAAATAACGGGATATACCTTGTCTGCATCAGACTTATTTTGAACGTGGTCGGTATAAATTTGAGCTACTAAAGCCGTCAATTCATTGCTGGTATTAGGCACTTTATAGCCAGGATTTGCATCAAAGAAATCCTTATTAAAAATCATACCGCCCGGACCGAACGCCCAAGGCAAGGAGTATACCTTCCCGCTATATTTTTCATATTGAGGAAACTTGCTTAAATTGGGAGAATAACGCACGCTACCTGCAACAGAAGTATACATCTTCTCTGCAATCGTTATTTCGTCTCCATACGCTTTCGCTTCAAATACGTCCGTAAGGTCTTCCAAAATAGGGTCGTATCCTTTCCAAATCGTATCGCCCTGTTCTACCATATCCCCTGCATAAACGGGGCCTGCGATAAATAAATCAACGCCGTTTTCCTCAGGGCCGGATTTAATCATATCTACCGCCGCATCACCCAAGAAATATTCTGGTTCGTAGATTGTTACGTTGGGATTTTTGGCTTTATATCCTTCAATCATCTTATCGAGGAATTCTACGCCAAACCCGCCTTCCATAATGGCAATACTAAGTTCACCTTCAAGGTCCTTAGTGCCGCCACCACCGAAGCAACCGGTCGTCGCAACCGCAGAAAACGTACTAATTGTAGCAACAGCCAAGCATAATACCTTCTTCATTTTGTTCATAATTTTTCTCCTTTTATCATAACCAATTTTTTTTCTTTGAGGGACGAAATTTTAACCTTTTAGACCGCCTGCAACCGTATTTTCCATTAAAATTTTCTGGAATGCAATAAAGATTGCAAGAATAGGCAACAGCGCCATAATAACAGCCGCAAAGTAAATTGGATAATTTGCTCCGCGATACCGCATGTTTTGCTCAAACATATAAAGCCCGTAAGATAACGTAGGCATTTTCTTTAAGTACAACATAGGCGTGGTATAATCGTTCCAAACACCGATAAACTGAATAACGAATAATGACGTTAAAAGCGGAGCCACTAATGGCATCATGATTTGCGCGTAAATACGGAATTGACTGCACCCATCTATCATTGCGGATTCCGCATATTCCCAAGATAGAGACTTAAAAGCCCCATAAAGCATGAGGAAATTATAACCAAACGGCGCACCGTACAAAATCGTAATGCCAAGCAAATTGTTTTTCAAATTTAACGCCGATACTAATTTGTATTGGGCCGGCAATGAACCCACAATGGGGACAATCATTGTAAAGATTGCAACGCTATATATAAGTTCTCGACCCACAAATTTGTATTTAGCTACTATGTATGCAGATAAGGAACTCAACAAAATACCGATAATGGAGCCAGCCAAAGAAAAAACTAAACTGTTAAAAAACATACCCAATAATTGAGTATTCGAGCCTGTTACCTTTAAGGTTCTAAATGCTTTTATATAATTTTCAAAGCGCCATACCGCAGGAAAAGCAAACGAGTTATCAAGATATTCGCCGTTATTCTTAAACGTATTGATAAGCAACCAAAAATAGGGATATATCAATGTAAACGCATATACGCAGAATATTGCAGTCGCTACCCAAAGTACAGCTTTTCCGTTCTTTTTCATTCTCATCTTCTCTTTCATCAGTACTCTACCTCCGAATAAATTTTATTCAAGAAGTGCCGTCCGATCAAAACAATCGGGAACCCTACTATTGTAAAAAGCAACCCAACCGCCGAAGGGAACTCAAACGAAGATACCGTAACGTTTTGGAATATGAAAAGCGAAATATTCATGGTATTAAACGCGCCGTTCGTCATCAACAGCGTTACGCCCGTTGCCGTAAAAATACCTGCCAACGCAAAAATTAAAACGGTAGAAATCGTAGGCCATATTAAAGGGACCATGATGTTAAATAATTCACGGAACATTCCCACGCCGTCAATTCGCGCGGACTCGATTACCTGTTGGGGCGCCCTCGCCATCGCACCGCCAAACATAATTACGTTTAACCCGAAAGAGGTCCAAAAAGTGTAGAAGAGTATCGTTCCCATCGCATACTTCTCGTCAGATACCCAATAAGGAATCGTTTCTGTCGTAAAGCCAAAACAGTTTTTCAAAAGCATACTCAACGGGCCGTTTGGACCGATCACGTTTTTGAAGACCGTAACCATTATTACGCCTGAAATAATCGAAGGTAAATAAAATACGACCCTAAAGAAACGATAACCGGGCATTTTTAAGTAGAATAAGTAGGAAAATAACACCGACAACGCAATGGTAAGCAAATTTAAGGGAAAAAAGGATAAAGTGTTTTTTAACGCCATAGGTAAAACACTGTCCGCAAGAGAAAACTCTCGAAAAATATCCTTAAAATTTTGAAGCGACCAAGTGTATTTCCCTGCCCCTTCATATATCTTAAATGCCATTAGGATAGAATCAATGTTTACGTAAACCCAAAAAACAAGGAACCATAATAGGGGTAAAAATAACATTCCCCAAATAAACGCCAGCTCCCGCAACTTTCTTTTTTGCTTTATGCTAATTTGCATTTTGCCCACCTCCTCATAAATTTTAAGCCCTTTGAAAGAAAAAACAATTCCCTACTCAATCATATTGTATCACGCGTCTTTTTTTTTGTGAATACACACTACACACCTAAAATATATATTTTTTATCCCCCTCGGCTGTTATCAAGAAAAGATAAAAAAGTCAATATTCCAAAAAAAACACCTCACTTTAAGTTGTTTTTTATAATAGCGCCACAAAAATCCAATATTTTTGCATAGGATATAATTTTTATCCTTAAATTGCATTTTTCTAAAAATACATTTTTTATCCCTAAAATAAAAAATACTCGAAAGATATTCCTTCAAGCACCTCGCAGCACAGTTATTAAAATAAAATAATGCCGCGTATCTTGCGATACACAGCGCCATAGAATATACCTTTCTTGCAAGTCTGCGGCACCCGTTCACAATCGATAACAAAGGGTTCTCGTATGCGCAAAATAAGGTTCTAATATTTTTTTGCAGCCAATTTATTTATCAAGCACTTTTCTTTGTTTACTGCGCAGCAAATTTTGCGTATTGAGTAAAAGGATTTGACTCATTTTCAAAGCTATGCTAAACCACCTTTGAAAGAATAACCTCGTACATGGGTATATCGTTTTGAAAAAATAAAGGTGTGGCCAACGCAAAATACTGCATTTGGCCACACCTTTGATCATCTACGGAGCTGTACTACGTGGAAACTATATC
>JAZUQM010000070.1:0-2881 GCA_045605705.1 Candidatus Scatosoma sp. | reverse complement strand
GTGCAACTTCCTACGGTAACATGACCATTGAAGATGCAGACGGTAACTCCTTCTACGTTTATGGTACTCTCGATGCAACGGGTACGGATAAGTACGGCTATATCACTGGTCCTAAGCCCGTAGTAGGCGACACCGTAACCTTGTACGGCATAATCGGTAACTACAACGGCGCGCAAATGAAGAACGGTTGGATTATCAGCTTCGTTGCTCATGAGCATAACTACACTTCCGTTGTAACCGACCCTACCTGTACGGCTGACGGTTACACCACCCACACCTGCTCTATCTGTAAAGACAGCTACAAGGATACCGTAACGGCTGCACTCGGTCATACCACCGAAGATGGTGTTTGCGGTAACTGCGGTCAAACCATCGGCGGCGACGCTCCTGCAACCCAAGAAGCTTGGGTATTGGTTACTGATATTAGCCAAATTACCGCAGGTTCGCAAGTGATTATTGCTGCTCCCAATGCTGACTACGCTGTGGGCGATTATCAAAAGAGTAACAACCGTAGCACTTCGGCTATTACCAAAGACGGCAATACGGTAACCTTTGAAGATTATCTTTCCGACGGCACCTATAACAACCTTGGCGTTGAAGTATTCACCGTTGAGGCTGGTACGAAGGACGGTACGTTTGCATTTAAGACGGACAGCACCGATACGACTTCTTCTGGTTATATTTACGCAGCTTCCGCTAGCAGCAACCACTTAAAAACCGAAAGCACTAAATCGGACAACAGCAGCTGGTCGATTACGATTGCTGCAGACGGTACTGCTACCTGCGTAGCACAAGGTACGAATACTAGAAACGTCCTGAGATATAACCCTAACAACGGTACTCCTCTTTTCTCTTGTTATGGCTCGACCAGCACGACTGGCTCTCTCGTTTGCTTCTACGTTCTTACTACTGTTTCTAACTCCTAATTTCTATTAGGTAAACGCAAAGCCGCACCCCAAAAGGGTGCGGCTCTTGTTTTACGCTCGCGTATTTTTATTGTCCCTAAATGAAATATAAAAAATAAGGCGTAAAACCGCCCTATTTCGCGCGATATGATAAAAGACGGCTCGTTCTTCGAGCCGTCTTTCTTTGTTCGTTTTTGATAGGTTTTTTTAATAAATAGGCAAGTCTGATAACAATTCATCTACCCATGCCACATTTTGCAGCAATTCTATATTATCATTTTGAACGCAAGCAACGCAAGTCATTTTTTCCGTATTATCATAAATGATAACCGTATCGCAAAGAGGATAAAGCTTTACAAAGTTTTCTTTGGAAATACTAAATCTGCGTTCTACCGTGCCTTCAGATACACCATGCCCACCGCGCGCAATTCTTTGCTCAACACGTTCTTTGGCGATTTCGGGGGTTGCCACCCCAACATATCTCAAATGTATCGTATAGCCTAAATCTTTTGCCTTTTGCACTACATTAAGAAAGGTTTTTCCGCTTAAAGTAGTTTCTTGGTTAAAGGAAACTCCTTTCGCCAAACACTCTTTTTGCAGCTGCAAAAGTTTCTTCCCTGCCAAAACCTGCGCACCGGGATCTTTCCAGTCCAATCCTAACGATTGTAATATTTCGTCCGAATTCAAGCGAATACCTAAATCTCTATTCGCCTCTGAATAATACAGCGTGCTTTTGCCTGCGCCATTCACTCCAGCAAAAATTGTAAACTTTTTAATAGCGTTCATTGGCAATCACTTCTTTTTGGCGTTGTGCCAACAAATAATTGTAAATTTGCGTAAAAAATTCCTTTTCTTCGCGAGATTTTGCGCTTTCTAAAAGCTCTAAATATTCTTCTCCGCTAATGGTAGGGTTATCACTGCCAAATAATACTTTTGCAGAGTTTTTTAAGGTTTCAATTTTCGTCATAATATCACCTCGCCTATATTTAGTATAGCAAAAAAAAATAATCCTGTCAATAGCTTTTTAACTTAATTCGTCTGCTCATTTGAACGGTATTTTTCAAATACCTGCATATTCGTCCTCGTCGCCATGAGCGGGGTTATTGTAATATAGCCCGCGTGAAGGGCTACCGTGTCGCGGTCTAAATCGTCTGGATATTCGTCCGCAATCGGCTCGCCTGCCTGTATATAGGTATCCTTTGCCACCTGCACGAAATCGTCCGAGAAATACTGCGAACCTTCGTAGGTCATGCGGATTCCCCTCGATTCGTATGGAATATTGATATTATAAATGGGATTTTCGCTTAAAAGGTTGTTCTTTTCTATATATGCATATACTTCGTCGAAATATTTTGCCGCTTTTTCCTGTCCGTCGGGGAATGCCGAAAACGCCAAGCCCTTTATACCTAATCTTGCCGCCTCGAACACCGCGCCGCAGGTGCCTGAATACACGACGTCCACACCTACGTTGACCCCCCTATTCACGCCCGAAAGAACCAAATCAAACTTCTCTTTCAAACCCAAAACACCGTAACGCACGCAATCGGCGGGGGTAGAATCCATGGAATACGCCGTTACACCGTCCATGAACGGGACTTGCTTTATCTCTATCTGTTTAATAAGCTCGATGGCATGACTTTTTGCGCTTTGTTCTATTTTTGGCGCGACTACGGTTACCTCGCCCAGCTTTTTCGCCCACTTTGCCAGCAGTTTAATCCCAAGAGTATCGATACCGTCGTCGTTGGTAATTAAAATTTTCATAACCAGCCCTCGTGCGCCCCCTTGTATTCCTTAATGAGCGCGTCGGCATCGCTAAGCAAGGCGTTCATTTCCGCTTTGGAATACACGGTTGCGCCTGCGGCGCAGGCATGCCCGCCGCCGTTGTACTTTTCGGCAAGCTCGCTGACAGTTACAAACCGAGAGCGAAGTCTTACGCGGATAGAACCGTCGCCATTGTCGTTAAAGTCGGATCGTAG
>JAZUQM010000069.1:0-6381 GCA_045605705.1 Candidatus Scatosoma sp. | reverse complement strand
GGGAAAGAGCGGATAAACTCGTCCGCTTGGGCAAGCTTACACACCCGTTCGATTTCCTCGTCCGTAGCGTTTTCGTCCCCCCAGCGCAGGTTTTCCTTAATGGTACCCGAAAAGAGCACGTTCTTTTGTAAAACGATGGCAACCTCTCGTCTAAGTACGTCCAAATCGTAGTCCTTAACGTCCACGCCGCCGACGGTAACCCGACCCTCGGTGGTATCGTAGAGGCGGGGAATCAGCTGTATAAGGGTGGTTTTAGAGGAACCCGTACCCCCTAAAATACCTACTGTTTCCCCTGACTTTATATCAAGGTTAATATCCGCTAGCGCGTAGGTATGCGCGGTTTTAGCATACTTGAATTGCACGTTTTCAAAGCGGATAGCCCCGTCCTTAACCTCTTTTACACCGTTTTCAGGACTTACCAGGTTAGGCTCTTCGTCCAAGACCTCACAAATACGGCGCGCCGCCTCCAAGGACATGGACAGCATAACGAAAATCATCGAAAACATCATCAGACAGGACAGCATTTGTATCCCGTAGGAAATCAGCGCGGAAAGAGAGCCTACCTCAAAACCCTCAAACGCCGCCCAATGCGTTTTATCAATAATCGCGTATGCCGCAAGTGCGGAAATGAGTATGGACGCGAAATTGATAAAGAACGTCATCATGGGCGTGTTAAGCGCAAGGATTTTTTCCGCTTTGGTAAAGTCGTTTTTAACCTCGCTTGCCGCCTTTTCAAACTTTTCCTTTTCATACTCTTCGCGGACAAAGGATTTGACTACGCGAATCCCCCCTACGTTTTCCTGTACGGAATTGTTAAGGGCGTCGTACTTTTTGAAAATACGGCGGAAGAAAGGCATAACGAAACGCATAATCGAAATGATGATAAACGCCAAGAACGGCACGACTACCACGAAAATCCAAGCAAGCTTAGGATTGATGGTAAAGCTCATGATAATGGCGAATAAAAACTGCAAGGGCACGCGGATTGCAATACGCAGGCACATTTGATAAGACATGCGCACGTTGGAAACGTCCGTCGTCAATCGGGTTACCAGCGAAGACGAAGAGAATTTATCCACGTTGGAAAAGGAAAACTTTTGTACCTTGTGGAATAAATCGTGGCGCAAATTGCTTGCAAATCCGCAACTAGCCGTCGCCGCGAATTTCCCTGCCAAAGCCCCGCTCGTCATAGAAAATACCGCAAGCACAAGCAAAACGACGCCGTATTTTAAGATGATGGGCATCGCGCCTTCCGCCGTCATCCCTGTTACACTGATGGCGTTGATCATTCTCGCCATGAAAAAGGGAATCAAACACTCGCAAAACGCCTCTACCGCCATGAAAATGGGGGTAATGACGGACGGCTTTTTATATTGCCGTACGCTTTTAAGTAAAGTTTTGATCATAGAGATCATGGGTGTATACCTCTCAAAAAATTACAGAATATTCATAACCCTTATATTATATTTTTTCTTGAAAACAATGTCAACTGTTTTTTATCTTAGATAAAAAAAATAACAGGCTATTCCTACTAAAAAAGTGTTTCAAATACCCGCAAAAGCGCGTCTACCATGCGCCCGAAAAGGTTGCGCTTGGGATACGCGGAAGAGCATTCTTTCGACACGGCAAAGGTTTCCTCCGCATCCCGCTTGACCGCCATCACGGCGGGGCAGTTTGCAAGGTACACGGCGTTTTCAAAATGATGATACAAACTTCTGTAATCGAAGTTAACCGTACCCACTATCGCGCACTCATCGTCGCTCACCATACACTTAGAATGCAAAAAACCCGGCGTGTATTCGTAAATTTTCACCCCTGCGCCCATTAAAATTTTATAATTCGCGCGGGTTAATCGGTAGATAACCTTTTTATCCGGTCTCCCGGGAGTTACGATACGCACGTCCACCCCCCGCGCCGCCGCCCTGCAAAGGGCAAACCGCAGGCTGTCGTCCAATACCAAATAGGGCGTGAAAATATACACGTACCGCGCCGCGCGGTTGATAATATCCACGTATACCCCCTCGCCCACGCTTATTTTATCCAAGGGCGAATCGTCGTACGGCTGTATGCGTAAATTTCCCTTAACCGCATACCTGCCCGCTTGCTTTTGAGGTAAAATATACTTTTCAAGACTTTCGCGCTCACGAGCAAAAGCGTTCCAAAGATAGAAAAACATTTGCGTAAAGGAATTTACCGCCCCGCCCGTAATCTTCACGGCGCAGTCCTTCCAATACCCAAAGCGTTCTTTTTCGTTGATATACTCGTCGGCAAGGTTAAACCCGCCCGTAAAGGCAACCTTTCCGTCTATTACCGTAATTTTTCTATGATCGCGGTTATTCATGCGGACGGCGAAAATAGGCGCGACGTTGTTAAAGGTCATGCACTTGATATTCTCGTGCAAGCCTTGCAAATACCTATCGTATTTGGGGGGCAGGGTCATCATGCAACCAAAGTCGTCGTAAAGAATGCGTACCTGTACCCCCTGCATCGCCTTTTTTATTAAAATCTGCAATATGGAATTCCACATTTTGCCATGCGCGATGATGAAATAATCAAGCAAAATAAATTTTTTTGCTTTTTCAAGCTCTTCAAGCAAAACGGGATATACCTCTTCCCCGCTTTTGTAATACTCCGCTTCACCTTCGCTGTATAAAGGATACCCCGCGTGTAAAGCGATGTATTTGCAAATTGCGTCGCTTCGGCCGTCTAACGCAAGCGGTGCCCTCTCCCCCAGCAAAGCTTTTATTTCCTCTTCGTTTTCTTTTTTCGCGCGCACAATTTTCTTATGCATGCGTCGCGTAGGCCTACCCTCGCCATACAAAAGATACATGGGTACACCGACGATGGGCGTTATTAGCATAAGCAGTATCCAGTTGAGCTTAGAAGAAGGCCTATCGTTTTTGCCGATAAGATAAAGCACGCAAACAAGCGCAATCACTCCCACGCTTATCTGAACCGCAAAGCCCGCCTTGGAGTTGTACGCAAATAAGTACAATAATAAAACGTAGCCGATCAGCTGCGCCAAAACTAAAATCAAAAACAGGAAAAAGCGGTTGTACAAATACAACTTATAGCTTCTGTCGTTTGCCACCGTCCGCTCTATCCACTTTCTTTTTCTCGCCGTTAATTTCTTCATTATAGTTATAGTATAAGCCCCGTTTGTCAAGATTTTGTGTAAATCGTTTGAAAACTTAAATTTTTTTTGAATTTTTTTGAAAAAACTATTGACAACCGCCCCGTTTTGTATTATACTATATGCAGTTAATAAAACTAAATCCTAATAAGAGGTGCTAAGAAATGAAAAAATTTGAATGTAAAGTATGTCATTACGTTGCAGAAGGCGCAGCCCCCGAGGTATGCCCCGTATGCAAGCAAAGCGGTAAGTTTGAGGAAGTAAAGCCTAATTTGAAAGGCTCAAGAACGGAAGCAAACCTGCAAACGGCTTTCGCGGGTGAATCGCAGGCAAGAAATAAATACACCTATTTCGCAAGCAAAGCAAAGAAAGAAGGCTTTGTACAAATCGCGGCGATTTTTGAAGAAACGGCTAAGAACGAGCAAGAACACGCTAAAATTTGGTTCAAGCTTTTGAACGGCGGCGAAATTTCCTCTACGGCGGAAAACCTGCTTGAAGCAGCGGAAGGCGAAAACTACGAATGGACGGATATGTACTATGAGTTCGCTAAGGTAGCGCGCGAAGAAGGTTTTGAAGAAATCGCTAAACTCTTCGACGGTGTTGCGGCAATTGAAAAGGAACACGAAGAAAGATATAGAAAGCTGCTTGCAAACGTAAAAGGCGACTTGGTATTCTCCAAGGACGGCGACGCTGTATGGCAGTGCTCCAACTGCGGTCATATCGTCGTTGGCAAGAAAGCGCCCGAGGTATGCCCCATCTGCGCACACCCTCAGGCCTACTTCCAAGTACGCGCAGAAAACTATTGATTTTTCCTATAATACCTCCTATAGACAACAGGGCTTGCCTTTTTGGCAAGCCCTGTTTTTTAACACAACTTATATTCCTTTGCAAGCTTTTTGAATAACGGTAGCGCTTTTTCAATGCGCTCGGTTTGCACGCAATATGCAATACGCACCCAGCCCTCCGCACCGAAATCCGCGCCGTTGACAAGTAATAATTCGTATTTTTTCGCGCGCTCGCAAAACGCCGCGGCGTCCTTTTCCGCCGCCTTCATAAACAAGTAAAACGCGCCGTCGGGATATACGCAGGTAAACCCGCAATCTCTTAACCCGTTGTACAATAAATCGCGGTTTTTCTTATACACGCTCAAATCCGCCGTCATGCCGTCGCACGCCGCCGCCACTCTTTGAAATAACGCGGGCGCGCATACGTAGCCAAGCTCTCTTCCCGCGCCGCATACCGCCGCGTATACCTGTTTAGCGTCCGTTGCCTTGGGATTGACTGCGATATACCCGATACGCTCACCGGGCGTAGATAACGACTTGGAATAGGAATAGCATACCACGCTGTTATCGTAATACGCCATAACACAGGGCACAACCGTTTCCTTGTCGTATACAAGCTCTCTATACGGCTCGTCCGCAATCAAATAGATGGGTGCACCGAATTCTTTGGATTTCTTTTCCAAAATCGCGGAAAGGGTTTTTATCGTTTCCACGCCGTACACCACCCCCGAGGGGTTGTTAGGCGAATTGATAAGCACCCCTTTCACGTGGGGATTGAGCGCTTTTTCCAGCGCGTCGAAATCGGGCAATAACGTGTCGGGGTTGGATTGCAAAACGGTGAGCTTTGCGCCTGCACCCGCTACGAATACTGCGTATTCGGGGAAATAGGGCGCAAACACGATAAACTCGTCCCCTTCGCAGCAAAGCGCGCGTAAGGTAATCGTCAAGGACGCCGCTGCGCCGCAGGTCATATATAAATCATCTCCCGAAAGCGGCACGCCAAAACGCTTGGTGTAGTTGTTTGCAATGGTATCACGCACCTCTTTATCCCCCTGCGCCGAGGTATAACCGTGCAGGGCCACGGACGGGATTTCCTCCGTCAAGCGGCGAATGGTTTCATTCACCTTATCGGGAGCAGGTACGGACGGATTGCCGATAGAAAAGTCAAAGACGTTTTCCGCGCCGATTTCCGCGCTGCGCCCTTTCGCGTATTCAAAAATTTCTCTTATCGTAGACCGCTTACTGCCCAAACGATACGCTCTTTCGTTGTACATAGTTTCTCCTATGAGTGAAGTTTTTACTTCGTAAAAGTGAAGTTGCTACGCAGAGAAGTTGCGACTTCGCCGCAGTGAAGTTTTTTGCTCTGCAAAAAGTTGTGGCTGTTATTAATATCCCCATAACTTGCCCCATAGGGGCAAACTTCACTTGATTTATCAAACTTCTCTTTTGCCTAAAAGGCAAAAACTTCACCGTTTAATATAAGTTAAAAAACGCTTTCGTGCCCGAGAGCAGTTTTTCGTCCAAGCTCCAAACGCCGTTCTTTTCAATCACGCCGAAGGAACACTCCTTTGCCGCCTCGAACAGGTCCTCGCCGTCGTATCCCACGATTTTATCCGACATATCCTCTAAAATGCGTTTCGCTTCGGGCGTGAAACGGGAGGTCGTAATGAAAATCCCGCGGCAATTTTGTTTTCTATCCTTTGCCTGTCGGCAAGCGCACGCGCCGATAAATTGCTGCAACAGCGTTTCTCCCACTACCCACAGCTTCTCGTCCCCCTTTTCAGGGTTCCAGTTCTTCGACTGTATGTAGATGGTTTCTCTAAAACCAAGCTTATCCGTCAGCTCGATTTCGCCGTCAATACCGCCGTCGTGGTCGCCTCCGCTAATCTTTAAGCCCTCCAACCGTCTGCCATTTTTCAGGGAATAGCGTTCAATCAAGTACACCGAGTAATACTCGAAATACTCCCCGCCGAGCTTTCTCATGCGTTTCAAAAACTCCTCGCAAAGCTTTTCGTTTGCCGTTAAAGGCTTTTGCGCGGGACGCTTGATGGTGCGCGCACCCGTGCGCGTTACGGGCTTTATAGGGGCTTTTTTCAGTATATTTTGCGCGGGCTTAGCCTCTTGTTTCACTTCGGGCTTTTCCTGCGCCTTTACAGGCTCTTTTTTCTCCTCCGCCTTGACGGGCTTTTTATCCCCGAACAAAAAGCTCATATCCATAACGACAGCAGGCTTTGCCACCTCCGCCTTTTCAACAGGGACAAGGGTGGTTTCCTCTTTCTTCTCCTCTTTTACCTCTTCCTTTACAGGCTCGGCTACGGGCATTTCTTCCTGTATCTCAACCTTTGCCTTGGGTTTTCTCCCGCGCTTTTTAGGCGCGGGCTTTTCCTCGTCTTCGGGAATGGGCTCGGGCGCAACCTCGGGGGTTACGGGCACAACGGGCGCAATCGGCTGCAAGGGCGCAGG
>JAZUQM010000068.1:0-7513 GCA_045605705.1 Candidatus Scatosoma sp. | reverse complement strand
GACGTTACCAAAAACGTTGCGGACATGGTACTCACGGACGACAACTTCGCAACCATTGTCGGCGCAGTAGAGGAAGGCCGCCGTATCTACGATAATATTAGAAAGGCAATTCAATTCCTGCTTGCGTCGAATATGAGCGAGGTCATCGCTATCTTTGTGGCAACTTTACTTGGGTTTACCATTTTGAAACCCGTGCACTTGCTTTGGATCAACCTCGTTACCGATACCTTCCCCGCTTTGGCGCTCGGTATGGAAACGGCGGAAGACGACATCATGAAACGCAAACCTCGCTCCTCAAAGGCGGGTATATTCTCGGGCGGTATGGGTGTTGACGTTGTATATCAAGGCTTGTTGGTTTCCCTTTTAGTGCTCGTTTCCTACTTTATCGGCGTGTATATCGAGCTCGGTGAATTTGCGATTAAAAACAGCGACCACGGTATGACCATGGCATTCTTAACTATGTCCATGGCGGAGATTTTCCACAGCTTGAATATGAGGTCGCAAAGAAAGAGCTTGCTTAGCATGAAGAAACAAAACAAAGTGCTTTGGCTTGCTGCGCTTGGGACTTTCCTTCTTACTACCTTGGTATGCGAGGTGCCTTTCTTGGCAGGCGCGTTCGGGTTTACGACGATAGGGTTTTTGGAATATGCCATCGCTATGGTGGTAGGGTTCTGCGTAATTCCCGTGGTGGAACTCGTTAAGCTTTTCCAACGCGTAAACGCCCGTAGGAGCAAGTAAAAACAGTGGGAATACCCATGTTCGCGTTGAAAATATAAAAAATTGTCCAAAAAAGCGTGGTTTTTTCAAAAAAAATTGCGTTTTTTTGGATATTTTTTTCGTTAAACCCTTGACCGATTGATTTAGATATGTTATAATAATACTTGAAAAAGCGGGATTTTAATATTCCGGTCGTAAAATCGAAAAAAAATAGGAAACGAATTCGCCCAAAAGCGAATAATAAAACGAGGTGTAAAATGGCGAAACCTGAAAAAACTCAACAAGACAAATTTGACGCATTGTATCAGTGGCTCTCGTATGAATTGCAGCAGGCGAGAGACGCTTTGATGACGGAGGTTCGGATGTCTTCCGCGCAAATCGGCTCCTTATATAGCGAGCTGAAAAACGACAGCGAAAAAACCTCGGCTACCGTTGCGCAGGAAATCCGTTACAGCTACAAGCAAAACCAAACCATTTACGACGGTTTGGCATCCATGCTCACGAAAGAGGTCGGCGAAAGACTTAACGCGATGGATGAAAAGCTTGCTGCTTTGGAACAAGTTCAGGTTATGCTTAACGAGCTTAACGAAATCAAATACAGCTATATGCACCTTCAGGGCGTATGCAGCAATTTGACGGCAGTTCTTTCCAACGAAGTAAATCCCAAGCTTGACGTAATCAGCGCAAAGCAAGAACTCCTTGATCAAATCGAAGGTACGCTTAACGAAATCAATGAAAAGATTTCCGAAGACCTTGCGGAAAAGGTTGAGGCTTCCGTTGCTACGCACGCAGGCGAAGTGCTTGAAGCGGTTGCTGCCATTCCCGTAGCGGAAAACGTAGATTATAACCGTATCGTTGAAGAAGTCGGCGATAAGCTCCTTGATCTTCTTAACCAAATCAAGAGCGAGGAAGTAGCACCCGAACAGGTTGACTACGAAAAGCTTGCTTGCGATACCGCGGAAAAGGTAGTTGAGTCCCTTCCCGCAGTAGAAAAAATCGATTACGATCGTTTGGCGGATGCGGTTGCTGCAAAAATCGTTATCCCCGAAGTTGACTACGAACGCCTTGCTGACCTCGTAGTTGAAAAGATGACCGGCGCAACCGAACAAACCTGTGAGGTTACGCTTGACGAAGCTGGTATCGAAGAAATCGCCGCTAAGGTTGCAGATAAGGTTTGCCCTGAAGCAATTGATTACGACAAGGTTGCACAGGCGGCACAGGCAGCGCAGGTTGTACCTGAATCCGTTGACTACGACCGCATCGCTAGTATCGTAGAAGAAAAGCTCGCAAACGAAGAACCTACATACGACCTCGTTATCGACGCTGAAGGTATCAGCGCAATTGCAAAAGGCGTTTCCGAAGAAATTTGCCAAATGTGCGCAAACTGCGAACTCGAATACGAAGAAGCTCCCGTAGAAGAACCTGTTGAGGAAGTTGTAGAAGAGGTCGTGGAAGAGGCTCCCGTTGAGGAAGTTGTAGAAGAAGCTCCCGTAGAGGAACCCGTTGAAGAAGTCGTTGAAGAAGCTCCCGTGGAAGAAGAGCTTGCGGTATCGGCTGAGCCCGTATACGAAGAAGTTGGCGAAGACCTTGTTGATGCGGAAACGGGTTTGGTTATCCGCTTAAAAAGAAGCTTCACCGCTAAAATGACGCAAAGCGAAGAAAGAATCAAGGGTTACTACAGCGATATTAAAAACGAGTTGACTTCCTATAAGAAAATCAACTCCAACGTAAGCTGGCACGGCGATAGATTCAACCTCGGTAGAGATACCATCGCAAAGATGAATATCAACGGCAAGACGCTTTGCTTCTACCTTGCGCTTGATCCCAACGATCCCGAGCTTAAATATACCGTATATCATCAAAAAGACGTTGGTATGCAGAAAGCATACGAAAGCACGCCTTTCATGGTAAAGGTTAAGAGCGACGCTGCGGCGAAGAAAGCGCTTCGTTTGGTTGGTTTGCTTACCGAAAAGCTTGGTGCGCAAAAGAAAGAAGCACACGAAGAGGTTGACTACGTTGACGAATTCGCTTACAAATCTACCAAACAGCTCTTCGATCAGGGCTTTATCAAAGCAAGCAAAGAAAAGAAGGTTGATTTCAGCAAGTTCTAAGGCTTAAATACCTCAACAAAAGACACATATAAATAATGAAAGAGAGCTGATAATTCCTATAATTTGTCGGCTCTCTCTTTTATAGACTTAAGGAGAAACAGTGAAGGAAAAGAAGCAAGAAAAACCCGTTCGCAGCGAGAAAACTCCCGCTTCGAAACAAACTCGTTTTACAAAAGGGAAAAAGAATCCTATGGGTACGTCCTTTGACGGTGCACCGAAAAGCGCCGCTAAAAGTGTAAAAAACCTGCAGGAAAAGAAGATTAAACCTCCCCGCGCAAGCAAAACGACTCCTTCTTCCAAAGCATCCGTAAAAACGGATGCAGTTAAAAAAACAAAGAAAAAACCGGTCAAAATTATTTTCCTTGGCGGTGTAGGGGAAATCGGTAAAAACATGACTGCGCTTGAATATGGTAACGATATCGTTATTATCGACGCAGGGCTTACCTTTCCCAACGTTGAGGATATGCCGGGCGTGGACTCCGTTGTTCCTGATATTACCTATTTGGTACAAAATAAAGATAAGATTCGCGGCGTATTACTAACGCACGGCCACGAGGACCACATCGGCGGTATTCCGTATTTAATGAAAGAGTTAAACGCGAATACTCCTATTTACGGTACAAAACTAACCCTCATGCTCACGGACAACAAGCTCCAGGAGCACCATATTCAAAACACCTTACAAAAAGTGGTAACCCCTGGGGATAAAGTCAAGCTTGGCGTTTTTGAGGTTGAGTTTATCAATGTCAACCATTCTATTTCGGGTGCATGCGCTTTGGCAATCCGCACCCCGAACGGGCTTATCTATCACAGCGGTGATTTCAAAATCGATCTTACTCCTGTCTCAGGTGAGCCTATCGACTTCAAACGTATTGCAGAGCTTGGCAGAGAGGGCGTTTTGCTGTATATGGGCGAGTCCACGAATATTGAACGGGCAGGCTATACCATGAGCGAAACGGTGGTTGGCACAACGCTTGACCATTTATTCTCGGAGAATACACAGCGTCGTTTGATTATCGCGACCTTCGCTTCCAACGTGCACCGTTTACAGCAAATCATTGACCTTGCGGTAAAATATCGCCGTAAAGTTGCGCTTTCGGGACGTAGCATGTTCAAGGTAGTGGACGCCGCTGTTAAAATCGGGGAATTAAAGATTCCGGAAGGCGTGCTTATCGATATCGAAAAGACAAAAAACCTTTTCGACGGAGAGCTTCTCATCGTCTCTACAGGCTCGCAAGGGGAACCCATGTCCGCGTTGACGCGTATGGCGATGGGAGAATTTAATAAGGTAACCATTGGGGAAAACGATACCATCATCATTTCCGCAAACCCTATTCCGGGCAACGAAAAGATGATTTACCGTGTTATCAACAATCTATATAAAAAAGGGGCTAAAGTCGTGTACGAAAGCTTGGAAAAAATCCACGTTTCGGGACACGCTTGTCAAGAGGAGCATAAAATTTTGCACAGCCTCTTAAAGCCGAAATTTTTTATCCCCGTCCATGGCGAATATCGCCACTTAAAACGGCACGCACAGCTTGTACAAGCTCTTGGCATGTCTGAACGGAACATTCTAATTACCGACGTAGGTAACTGTGTAGAGCTTACCGCAGACGGCATGAAATTCGGGGAAAATGTTCCTGCTGGGACGCGCCTGATTGACGGAGAAGGGGTAGAGGATTACGGTACCAGCGAGGTTATGAAGGACCGCCTGAAGATGTCCGCCGACGGCGTATTTACGGTTGCAATCGCCGTAACAGGCAATTATGTTGTCAATACTCCCGTTATCGAATCGCACGGATGCGTATTCACGGGAGAAGATATGGAAAACGAGGCGCGTGCTGTTGTACAACGCACGGTAGACGGTTATGAGGGCGGAAATAAAACCGACCTTTCGCTTGCCGTCCGTAAAGCGTTGAAGAATTACTTTTACAAGAAAACCAAACAAGCCCCGCTTATTATCGTATCCGTCATCGAGGTTTAGTACAAATGAAATACACGGCGTCGTTGGTACAATTAAATATCGATAAGGAGATTTCCGCCCGTAGGGCGGACGCTTTGTCGCGCGGAATTCCCGTTGCCGACGACGAAACCTTAAATTTTTTATTATTGACGTTGAGGGCCTTTCAGCCTCGCCGCATTTTAGAAATCGGCACGGCTGTAGGGCTTTCCGCCGTGGCAATGCTGAAGGAGCTTCCCAACTGTCGCCTTACCACAATAGAGCTGGAAGAAGAACGGTATAGGGAGGCAAAGAAAAACTTTGAAGACTTTGAGGTTACAGGGCGGGTAAACGCGCATCTTGGCGACGCGGGAGAAATCCTTTCCATGATGGACGGAGAATTTGACTTTGTCTTTTTGGATGGTCCCAAGGCGCAGTACGAAAAATATTTATTCGACCTAAAACGTTTAATGAAAGAGGGTGCCATTCTTTTTGCCGACGACGTATTGCTCTATGGCTGGGTAAGCGGTGAAGAGCCCACCCCGCAAAAACGGCATTCTATCGTAGATAAAATCCGCTCCTATCTTCATACGGTAACGCAGGATAGCGATTTTATCACGTCGGTATTAAACGTAGGCGACGGTGTCGCGTTGTCTGTCTACAAAAAGGCGAATCGAGATTAAACGCATACATGGGTGGCGCATTTTGAATAACGAAAGAGAAAACAATAGAATAAATGCAGAGCTGTTAGCCCCTGCGGGTAGCTATGATAAGCTCCGCTGCGCCCTTCGCTTTGGTGCGGACGCGGTGTACGTAGGCGGAAAGCAGTTTTCTTTGCGAACCTTTGCGGATAACTTTACCGTTGAAGAACTGAAATCGGCGGTAGAATATACCCATTCCTTGGGCAAAAAATTATACGTAACGGCAAATATCTTTGCGAAAAATGCCGACTTTGTCGCTTTAGAGGAATATTTCAAAACGCTTGAACGTATCGGTGTTGACGCTGTGATTATCAGCGACCCGGGTGTGGTATACGTGGCGAAAAAAGCCGCCCCGAAACTGCAAATACACCTTTCCACACAGGCGAACACTACGAATAAATACGCAGTCAAATTTTGGCAGGAACAGGGTGTTTCCCGCGTAATCTTGGCGCGAGAGCTTTCCTTAAATGAAATTCGCGAAATTCATGATTTTACGCCTGAAACAGAGTTAGAGGCATTCGTGCACGGGGCGATGTGTATTTCCTATAGCGGTAGATGCTTGCTTTCCGATTATTTAGACGGGCGCTCCTCTAATAGAGGTGCGTGCGTGCAGTCCTGCCGTTGGCGGTACGAGGTGCGCGCGCAAAACCCGACGAACGGACAAGCCGAATGGTTACCAATAGAGGAAGACGAAAAAGGTACGTATATTTTCAATAGCAAGGACCTCAACATGTCGGCATATTTAAGTGAAATGGAGGGGGCAGGTGTGCGTTCATTCAAGATTGAAGGCAGAATGAAGAGCGCATATTACCTTGCTACCGTTATCAATGCTTACCGAAGACTGATGGACGGGGGTGAGCTTGCGCTTTGCGAAAAAGAGCTTGCAAGCGTCGCGCATAGAGCGTATACCACTGCCTATATGCTTGGCGGGAATAAGAACACGGTCAATTACGAGGACAGTCAATCCAAGGGTGATTACGTCTATATTGCGGACGTGCTTGGGAACGAGGACGGATTCGTGATTGCACAAATGCGCAATCGGTTCAAACAAGGGGATACCTTAGAGGTACTTTCTCCGGGCATGAATTTTGGGAAGAGCTTTTTAGCCGAAGAGATTTACGATTCCAAAGGCGAGCGCACGGACGATGCTAAGCTTGTGCAGGAAATATACAAAATCAAGTGCCCATACGCGCTTGAAAAGGGAGATTATCTCCGCAAGAAAACGATTAAAATATAATAGAGGATAAATTTATGAGAAAAACGCAGTTACAAAGATATGCAAAATTGCTTGCAAAAACGGGCCTTAACGTAAAAAAAGGTCAAACGGTATTCATCGCAGCGGGGCTTGACCAACCCGAATTCGTAGCTATGGTTACGGAGGAATGCTATAAGGCAGGCGCAAGCGAGGTTTACGTGGAATGGTCCTATCAGCCCGTAGATAAAATCAGCTCTCAGTATAGAAGTTTAGAATCCTTGTCCGAGCTTAAGCCTTGGGCAAAGGCAAAGTGGGAATTTAAGGCGAAAAACTATTCCTGCCGCCTTTGGATTGATTCCGACGATCCCGACGGCATGAGCGGTATCGACCAGCAAAAGATGAGCAAAGCACGTCAGGCTATTTATCCGCAGGTAAAACCTTTCCGCGAAGCGCTTGAAAACAAGCATCAATGGTGTATCGCGGCTGTTCCCGGTAAGGAATGGGCGAAAAAGGTATTCCCTCACCTTAGCGAAAAGAAAGCAATGGAAGAAATGTGGAAGGTGATTTTGCATACCTCCCGCGCGGACGGTAAAAATCCTATCGCGGCGTGGAAAGAACATAACGCCGATTTGGATGCGCGCTGCGCTTATCTTAATAATTTGGGACTTAAATATTTGGAATACAAAAGCTCGAACGGTACGGATTTCAGGGTCGAGCTTTTGGAGGACGGCGTGTTTGCCGGCGGTAACGAAAAGACCTTGCAGGGCAGGGTATTCAATCCTAACATTCCCACTGAAGAGGTATTCACTTCGCCTAAGGCGGGTGCGGCGGAAGGTATCGTGTATTCCAC
>JAZUQM010000067.1:0-6792 GCA_045605705.1 Candidatus Scatosoma sp. | reverse complement strand
TGCAAAGGATGCCGCGGGCGCGCAGCTTGCGTCGAGCAGCGAATCCGAAGAAACGCTTATAACGCTTTCCTATGAATTCGATCAAGCGGGCTACGATGCGATTGCTACTACCCTTCCTGCAACCGTGCAAAAACAACCCGACGTGATTGCACAATATATGAAAGTCGTTGTCAACGGTGTAGATTACGGTGAAGAATACGTTTACGGAAATACCGTAGCGGATGCTTTATCGGATGCTTGGTCGAATGGGGGTGCAGACGTTGTATGGTATAAGGATGAGGCTTGTACGCAGGCAATCGATCCTGCAACTATGACGATTGAACAGTTCCTTGCACTTGATGCTGTCTATGGTAAAGCGACGGCAAAGGCTGGCTACGTGCTGTATACGAGATGGGTGGAATACACGACCGCGGCAGACGTAACGGAAGCATACAAAATTGTGCTGGCGACATTCCTCAATGATAATGATAAGAGAGTGCAGGTATGCGCTGCAAGCGACGGTTTCTGGCTGTATGATGGATCATCTGCTTATTACGTAAACGGTGAGCTTGTCGACTTTGGAGGACAGAGCTCGATGGCATATCCTGTTGAAGAGGGCAAGACCTACGACGTGAAAGAAGTATATGAAGTAAGCAAAGCGGACTGCAACTTCTTTGATATGTTCAACTAATTTCTAAATAGCAATATAATCCGACGCCGAAAGGCGTCGGATTTCTTTTTATAAACGGTTGCAAATTGTACGTGTTCGTGCTATAATACAAGGGTGAGGTAAGCTATGAAGTATATTGAATTGACAATACATACCACCACCGAGGCAAGCGAGATTATCAGCGATATTATGTGGAACTACACCGACTACGGTGTAACCATTTGCGATCGCGCGGATATTATCGCCCTGCAAACGGCAAAGGAAAGCACTTTTTGGGATTACATGGACGACGAGCTGACCGTAGATAAGCCCACCGACGTTTTGGTAAAATGTTACGTTGCCGAGGACTTGGCAGGGGAATATCTGCCCGCTATTTTGCAGGATATCCAAGACGCGAAAGCACGCAGCGAGGGCTTTTTGAATTTCGGTACGTTAGAGGACACCAAGCGCACGGTGGACGGGGACGACTGGATTGACGTTTGGAAAAAGCATTTCCGCCCTATCCATTTAGGGGCTATCGTTGTTGTGCCTGAATGGATTGAATACGCACCTGCCCCCCATGAACGGGTGGTTTTACTCGATTCTAACATGGCGTTTGGCACAGGCGAGCATGAAACGACGTCCATGTGCGTGGAGCTTATGCAGGAGTATATCACGCCCGATTCCACCTGCATTGACGTAGGCTGCGGCAGCGGGATTTTAGGCATTTCCGCAATCAAGCTTGGCGCAAAGAAAGCCTATCTTACCGACATTGACCCTATCGCAGTGGAAAGCTCCTTGCACAACGCAAAGCTTAACGGCGTGGATAGTCAAACGGTGGTTGCCCATTCCAACCTGCTTGAAAACGCTAAGGTGCAAGGGGATGTCATGATGGCAAATATCACGGGCGAGGTATTAAAGCTGCTTGCCCCCTCTATTCCTAAAAACTTGAAAAAGCAGGGCGTACTCATTTTAAGCGGCATTATCGAAAGCCGACTGCAAATGGTAAAAGCGGCTTACGAAGAAGTGGGCATGCAAGTGATTGTTGAAAAGAGAAAGGGCGAGTGGTTTGCCCTCGTGTTAAAACATAAGGAGTAACCCATGTCTGCGTTGAAAAGATTTTTCGTAGATAAAATCGAAAACACGGTAACCCTTGCTGGAGAAGAGTTTGAGCACGCGAAAAACGTGCTCCGTCTTTCCGTTGGCGACGAGGTAATCTTACTTGACAACAGCGGGCAGGAATACACCGCCGTTATCGCCGCGGTGGAGAAAAAACAAATGCTGCTCAATATTGTCCGCGCCGAGGCGGGGGAAAGAGAACCCAAGGCGGACGTTTGCCTGCTGTTTGGGTACTTGAAAAACGCCGATAAAAATGAGTTTATCGTGCAAAAGGCGGTGGAGCTTGGTGTTTCTAAAATCGGGGTATTCTCTTCGGAGTTTTCCTCGGCGTATATGAACGAAAACAAATTAGAACGGCTGAACAAGGTATCCAAAGAGGCTGCAAAACAATGCCTGCGTGCCACCGCGCCCAAGGTGGAGTATTTTTCTAATTTTGAAAGTGCTTTGGGGTATGCGGACGGGTATGAAAACAAGCTGTTCGCCTGCGAATTTGCTACCGAAAGCAAGTGCAATATCGATACTCTGCAGGGCAGCACGGCGATCGTAATCGGCAGTGAGGGCGGTTTTTCTCGCATTGAAGAGGAAAGGGCGAACGCGCTCGGCTTTGCTTCTATCACCCTTGGCAAGCGGATTTTACGCGCGGAAACGGCTGCGGTTGCGCTCACGAGCGTGGTTATGTTCCGCTTAGGGGAACTCAAATGAGGGCGGTCGTCTATACCTTGGGGTGCAAGGTCAACGACGTGGAAAGCGGTTCGATTATCCGCGGGCTGGAAGAGCTGGGATATGCCGTTTCCCGTGAAATGGAGTTTGCCGATTTATATATCGTCAACACCTGCGCCGTAACGGGCGAGGCGGAACGCAAATCCCGCCAAACGGTGGGCAAGGCAATCAAGTGCAACCCAAACGCCAAGGTAATCGTTTGCGGGTGCGCTGCGGAGAAAACTCCCGAGGTCTTTTTTGAAAAGGGGGCTACCGTGTACGCGGTTACGGGCGCGCAACGGAAAAATAAGGTGCTTGAGCTTGTCAAAGAGGGCTTTGATAAAAACGCGGTCGGCGTGGCTTTGGAAGAGGAAAAAGCCTATGAGGAAATGCTCACCCCCAAGTGCTTGAAAACGAGAAATTTCGTCAAAATCCAAGACGGCTGCAATCGCTTTTGTTCGTACTGTATCATACCCTATCTTCGGGGCAGAAGCCGTTCTCGGCTTTTGGAAAACGCCGCCCGCGAAATTTTAGAAAGTACGGCGCAAGAAACGGTGGTTACCGGTATCGACGTTAGCGAATACAAGGACGAAAAGGGCAGGGATTTAGCCGATTTGATGCTTGCAGTCAAGGACGCGGATACCCGTATACGGCTCGGCTCGCTCGAAGTGAGTTTGATTACCCCGCGTTTTTTATCCGCTTTGAAAAAGGTTAAGCGGTTTGCACCGCAATTCCATTTATCCTTGCAAAGCGGTTCGGATAAGGTACTCAAATCCATGAACAGGCACTACACCCGCGCAGAATATTTAGAAAAATGCCAAATGATTTACGAGGCTTTCCCAAGCGCCGCGATTACGACGGATATTATCGTCGGGTTTCCCACGGAAACGGAAGAGGATTTCTTGGATTCTCTGCGTATCGTGGAAGAGGCGGGGTTTGCGCAAGTGCATGCTTTTCCTTATTCCCCAAGAGAGGGGACAAACGCTTATAAGAAGTATAAGGAAATCCCCTTTTCCGTAAAAAAGGAACGCGTGGAACGCCTGCTTCAAAAAGGCGCGGAAGAAAAGAAAAAGTATATGGAAAGGTTTATAGGCAAAGAAGTGGAGCTTGTGCCCGAGAACTGCGTAGACGGTTATACCGAGGGGTATTCAGGGAATTATATCCGCGTATACGTCGAGGGAGAAATAGAGAAACGCCCCACCCATGTACGCGTTGAAAAACTATTTAAGGATGGCGTATTCGCCAAGGAGGTATAAAAATGGAGAACTGTATTTTTTGCAAAATCGTGGCGGGGCAAATCCCTTCGCCTAGGTTGTACGAAGACGAGAAAATGATTGTCATTAAGGATATCGAGCCCAAGGCAAAGCTGCACTATCTTTGCATTCCCAAAATCCACTTTGCGTTGCTTAGCGAAATGGACGAGGCAAAGGCGGAAATTATAAAGCATTGTTTTTCCGTTATTCCAACGCTGGAGGAAAAGCTCGGGCTTACGGGCGGATATCGCGTGATTATCAATCAAGGTGAAAACGGCGGACAAACCGTACCCCATTTGCATATTCATTTGCTCGGCGGAGAAAAATTAAAAGATTTTTGATTAAAAAGTAAATAAGTGGCAATAATCCCTTTCGCAAGTTGATTGCGGGAGGGATTTTCTTTTGGCATATAGAATAAAAAATTGCATTTGCCTATTCTTTGCACTTGCCTTTTGCCTGCTTGCGTGTATAGGCGTGCGCGCTTATCATACCACTCGCTTTGCCCATTTAGAGGGGGAGAGGGTGTTCTATTTAGACAGTGCGTCCTCGCAAGGACTGAGGGCAACCCGTCTTTCTATTTTGGATATCCACCGCGTTAAGGGAGAATGTGTGAGAATGCATTTACAAGGAAAGGACGGGGGTATGTATGCGGAGGAGTTAGTTGCTTCCTTTAGAGGAGAGATCTTGTTTACGGAGGAGGCTTGCGGACGCGTATCCTATTATGCGTACGCGCGGGGGCTTGGCGAGGGGATTTGGCTTTATGGGAAAAAGGTCAATTTGCACGTAGCGGTAGGCGAAGAGATATGCGTTGTCGGCACGCCGATAATTTTCGACGGGTTTTAAGTATAAAACTGAAAAAAGAGGGAACAATTTACATACAAAACTTGGAGGATTTATCAATGAAAGAACAAAACGGAAAAGAAAAGAAGAAACCCATGTCTAAGGAAAAGAAGTTTTACCTCTTTACCGCAGTGGGCTGTGCGGCGGTGATGCTTGCTATCATTATCGTAGCGGTGGCAATTACCAACAACTCAAATCTTAAGGAGCCTACGGCGGGAAATAACTCGAATACGGTTGTTGTTCCCAACCCCGATAACAAGCCCGACGATGGCGGTACGGACGAGCCCGTTATCACAACCCCTGACGGCATGACGATGCCCCTTTCCACGGTGTCCGTGCTCAACGATTACGGGTTTTACCACAACCAAACCTTGAACAACTACTACGAACATAAAGGGGTGGATTTTATGGCGGAAGCGGGTACGGAAGTGCTTGCTGTGGACGACGGCGTGGTGGAAAGCATTTTCACGGGCGACGTGCTTACAGGTACGGAAATCACGGTAGACCACGGCGACGGTGTGAAGTCGGTGTATCGTTTTGTGAACGCTGGCGAGCACTTGTCCGTCGGTATGGAGGTTAAGCAAGGGGATATTATCGGTTCGGTAGCCGAGGCTACGGGCGATGAATACAAGGACG
The DNA here is from genome assembly GCA_045605705.1 of Candidatus Scatosoma sp. Taxonomy (GTDB): domain Bacteria; phylum Bacillota; class Clostridia; order Christensenellales; family Borkfalkiaceae; genus Scatosoma. Next base: position 1,617 of record JAZUQM010000067.1, on the reverse strand, counting down.
GCGCGCACTTGCATTTTGAAATCCATAAAGACGGCAAGAGCGTAGACCCTGCAACCTATCTTACTTTTGAAGAAAAATAATCATTTGTTCCCCGCGAGGATTTTCCTCGCGGGGGATATCATATTTACCCTCTTTCTCGCATACGCTAACGTATGAAAAAGATTTTAGGCTTTATTTTAACAATCGTGTATACGGCAGGTTTTTTTCCTGCCCTTTCGGGCTGTAAAAAAGCGGAAAAGAGCCGTAGCAGGTATGAGATTACCGCCGAATACATCCCCGAAAACAAGACGGTGGCAGGTACGGCGAAAATCAGCTTTGAGAACTGTACGGAGAATGAAATTTCCGTGCTTAAATTCCAGCTTTATCCAAACGCGTATCGCGAAGACGCGTTATATAAGCCCGTACCCACCGCTTATGCCTCGTCCGCCTACTACGCAGGCGAAAGTTATGGGGAAATGGTGATTTCCAGTGTACACGGTTCAAGAAACTGGGAACTGATGGGGGAGGACGAGAATATTCTTTACGTCTATTTGGAGCGGTCGCTATTCCCGGGGGATAAAGTGGTTTTGGACGTTGGGTTTATGACCAAGCTTGCGAACGTTAACCACCGCACGGGGATTACCAAGCACACCGTCAATTTGGGGAATTTTTATCCCGTGCTTTGCGGAATAAAAGAGGACGCTTTTATGGAAACGGTATATTACAGCGACGGCGACCCCTTCTATACCGATTGCGCGGATTATAAAGTTAGCCTTACTTTGCCTAAGGATTACGCCGTGGCAAGTACGGGAAATTTTGAGAGTGAAAGAACGCTGGAAAGCAAAAAGGTGTATACCATGTCTGCGTTGAGCGTGCGGGATTTTGCCTTGGTGCTGTCCAAGGATTTCCGTGTGGAACAAGCCGAGGTGAATGGAAAGACCCTTTCCTATTACCATTATAACGATACCGCGCCCAAGGCGACGATGGATACGGTAAAGGAGTGTTTTTCGTTCTTTGAAAAAAGCTACGGCGAATATCCCTACCCTCAATACACCGTAGTGCAAACGGGATTTTGCTATGGGGGAATGGAATATCCCTGTCTTTCCTTTATCAACGATAAATTGACGGATAAGGATAAAGCGCGGACGATTGTGCATGAAACGGCGCATCAATGGTGGTATTCGGCTGTGGGGAGCGACCAAATTTGCGAGGCTTGGCAGGACGAGGGCTTGGCGGAGTATTCTACGCTCTGTTTTTTTGAGGCATATGAAAAGTACGGTTTTACCCGCGAGGGGCTTATCGCCGATGCGATGAAAGAATATCGTTCTTATTACGACGTATACGGGAGCGTTTTGGGGCGTACGGATACCCGCATGAGCCGCCATTTGCAGGACTATATCAGCGACTACGAGTACAGGTGCCTTTCCTATGATAAGTCGCTGATCATGTTCGATGCCTTAAGAAAAAGCGTAGGCGACGAGAAATTTGGCTCGGCTTTGAAGAAGTATTATAAGAATAATAAATTCCGCATGGCAAGCGTAGGGGATTTGATTGCAAGCTTTGAAAAGTGCGGTTTGGACGTTGGAGGATTTTTCGCAAGCTTTTTAGAAGGGAAAGCAATTTTATGAAAAAATTGCT